>NZ_JBEPAK010000270.1:0-9000 GCF_040298565.1 Kitasatospora sp. NPDC001539
GCCCGGACCGCACCCGCGGTCCGGGCGGCGGCGTCTTCACGGGCCCCGCACCCGGCCCGGGTTTACCAACCGGTACGGCGTTTGGCAGGATCGACGGCATGTCCGGTTCTCATCGCGCCACCGAGTACCCGCCGTACGAGCCGATGCGGGAGCCGGTGTACGGCGGAGTGCCGCAGCAGTCGCAGGACACGCCGCACAGCGCGTACGAGCCGTACGGGCAGCCCCTGCGGCACGACCGCCACGGCGAGTACCGGCAGGCCCCGCAGGCCGCTGACGGGTACTCCGCGGCCTACGACGAGCCGTTCCGGCCGTACGCCGCCGAGCCGGAGACGGTGTACCAGGAGCAGTTCCACGGGCAGCAGCCGGAGTACGGGCAGGCGCTCTACGAGCAGCCGACGTACCGGCAGGCGACGTACGACGAGACGACGTACGACCAGCCGACGTACGAGCAGGCGTACTACGGGCAGACGGACTACGGGCAATCGGAGGACGAGCAGGCGCTCCACGAGCAGCCGCCGTACGAGCAGCCGGTCCACGGGGAGTCGGTCCACGGGGAGTCGGCACCCCTCGCGTCCGTCACCCCCGCCGCGGCTCCCGCGCCCGGCGGCCGGGCCGCCGCCCGGGGCCGGAGGCGCAAGGCCAAGCAGAAACGTCACGGCAAGGCCGTGATGGCCGGTACCGCCCTGCTGGTCGCGGCCGCCGCCGGCTGGTACACCGTCGGCCAGGACGACGCCAAGCCCGGCATCGCGGCCGCCGACGGTCCGGGCCCCGAGGGCGTCAGCAAGCCCGACCAGCCCGCGCCCGCCCCCGCCGCCGTCCAGGCCGCCGCCGACCGGCAGTCCGCGCCCCCGGCCGCCGGCCGCGGCGAGGCCCGCCCGGACGCCTCCCTGGCCGCGATACCCGGCCTCGGCGCCGCCTTCACCGCGAAGATCCCCGCCGAGACCACCCAGGTCGTGGTCGCCTCCGGCGCCGACAAGAACACCGACAAGAACACTGTCGTCCTCTGGACCCGGACCCCCGAGGGCCGCTGGCTGGCCGGCGAGACCTGGAACGGCCACAACGGCAAGAACGGCTGGACCGCCGACCACAACGAGGGCGACCTGCGCAGCCCGATCGGCGTCTTCTCGCTCACCGACGCGGGCGGTCACAACGCCGACCCGGGCAGCAAGCTCCCGTACGACAAGGACGCGAACTTCGTCGTCTCCGGCACCGGCTTCTTCGGCGACCAGCTGGCCGGCTCCTTCGACTACGTGGTCGCGATCAACTACAACCGGGTGCCCGGCACCTCCCCGCTCGACCCGCGCCGTCCGATGGGCGCCAAGAAGGGCGGCGGGATCTGGCTCCACGTCGACCATGACGGGCCCACCCACGGCTGCGTGTCGATCCCCGAGGACAAGATGGCCGAGCTCATCCGCACCCTGGATCCGGCCGCCCACCCGGTCATCGTCATGGGCGACGCGGCCACCCTGGCCGCCTGACCTCGGCGTACGGGTGACGGGCGGCTTGTCGATCTCCTACAGATCGCCGGTGCGGATCCTGTAGCCGGTCATGCCCGGCTGACCAACCGGTAACCGGGTTCCATGGCAGTATGAGCGGTTCACGCATTGTGGCACTCGGCCACTACCAGCCCCCCAAGGTCCTCACCAACGACGACCTGGCGGCGCTCGTCGACACCGACGACCAGTGGATCCGCACCCGGGTCGGCATCCGCACGCGGCACATCGCCGAGGGCGAGACCCTCGTCGACCTCGCCACCGAGGCAGCGCAGAAGGCGCTCGCCCACAGCGGTCGGACGGCCGACGACATCGACCTGGTCGTGGTCGCCACCTGCACGGCGATCGAACGCAGCCCCCACACCGCCGCCGCCGTGGCCGCCCGGCTGGGCGTGCGCTCGCCCGCCGCGTACGACATCAACACGGTCTGCTCGGGCTTCTCCTACGCGCTCGCCACCGCCGACCACGCGATCCGGGCCGGAGCGGCCCGCCGCGCGCTGGTGATCGGCGCCGAGCGGATGTCCGACACCCTCGACTGGACCGACCGCTCCACCTGCGTGATCTTCGGCGACGGGGCGGGCGCCGCCGTGGTCGAGGCCCAGGAGGAGGGCGCCGAACCCGGCATCGGGCCCGTGGTGTGGGGCACCGAACCGGAGAAGAGCGACGCCGTGGTGATCACGGGATGGGACCCGGTGATCAGCCAGCAGGGCCAGTCGGTGTTCCGCTGGGCCACCACCCAGCTCGCCCCGCTGGCCCGGCAGGCCTGCGAGCGGGCCGGGATCGACCCCTCCGAGCTCAAGGGCTTCGTCCCGCACCAGGCGAACCTGCGGATCATCGACGCGATCGCCGCCAAGCTGGGCCTCGGTGACGCCGTGGTGGCCCGGGACGTGGTCGACTCCGGCAACACCTCGGCCGCCTCCATCCCGCTCGCCTTCTCCAAGCTGGTCGAACGCGGCGAGCTCTCCCCGGGCGACCCGGTGCTGCTCTTCGGCTTCGGCGGCGGTCTCGCCTACGCCGGCCAGGTCGTCCGCTGCCCGTGACCCGCCCCGGCCGCGACCGCCCGGACCGCGACCGCAGCTGAGGGGCCGGACCGCCGCTGACGGCCGGACCGTCCCCGGTCCGCCCGCTCCCACCGCCCTGACCCGGGCGCGGACCGGCCCTGACACCGCACATGCCGGTGGGCGGGCACCCTGTGTGAGGGGTGCCCGCCCACCGGCATGTCTGGCGCGCGTGCGGTACGTCGGCGGACCTCCCCCGAGGACACGGCCGCCGTCCGTCGTTCCCCGGACAGGAGGCCGGGGCTGCGCGCGGAGCGGATGGTGGATCGAACGGATGGTCCTACTTGGGCGCCTTCTTGCCGGTGACGCCCAGGTACACCAGGGGAGCGAGGTTGGGCTTGAGGTCCTTGACCTTGACGCCCCAGGAGGTGAAGGCCTTCTGGTGCTCCGCCGCCGAGGCGAGCAGGGAGACCAGGGCCCCCGAGACGGCGTTCGGATCGAGCGCCTTGTCGGCCTGACCCTTCGCCTGGAGATCCTTGACGGCTTCCGCGAGTGGTTTGGCGACCGCGTTGAGGACCGTCATGCGGATCTTGAAGAACCGCTTGTCCCCTTCCGCGGCACCGAGCGTGACCACTCGGAGAATGGCGTCGTTCTTGCGCCAGAAGGCGAGGAATCCGTCGACCAGTTCTTCCGAAGTGGTCGGTCCGGACTTCCCTGCCCAGGACTTTCCGGCCACCAGCTCTTTGAGGGTGTCGGCGTCCTTGGCCATTTCCTCGGCGATTTCGAGGACTGCGCCCTCGACATCCGGGAAGTACTGGTAGAAGGTCGCGGGGGAGGTACCCGCCATACGGGCGACGTCGATGACCTTGACGTCCCGATAGGGCGACGTGCTGAGCATCTCGCGGAGGCAGTCGAGCAGCTTCTGCCGCGTCTCCTGTCCGCGTCGCCCGGCGACGCGACCGTCGACGGTGCGAACTTGTCCTGTCATGCCGTCAGCTTACCGTGGCACGATCTTGGCGCGATTCGGCGATGCGACTATTACTCCGCGCGGGGGTTGCTATACGGCCCGAACCGCTTCGGACGGATATTCACCGGCCTCCGGGGCGCTGTTGTGGCCCCCCCGTGTGCTTTTGACCCCATAGCGTGACGGCGAGTCCGCTGAGGGATGATCGGATGACAGAGCGTGACCATTACTCCGGCCCGGAAATGGACGGTCCGGGGGCGCGAGCGCAAGCCCGGGACGGAGCGGGCGTCAGAATCCGGCCGTTCCGTCCTCGGTGACCGGGCGGAGCCGGCGGCGGGCGGACCCCGGCCCGGCGGGCCGCTCCGGGCGGGGGAGGTTGGAGATGCGCCGGGCGGCATTGGAGAATCGGGACCGGCACCACGCGGCGGGTGCGGAAACGGGGAGGTGGCAGCGGAGTGGACCAGCTGACGGCGCACGATCCGAGGCGGATCGGGCCCTTCGAGGTGCTGGGGCGACTCGGCGCGGGTGGGATGGGGCTGGTCTACCTGGCGCGCTCCGCGTCCGGACGCCGGGTGGCCATCAAGACCGTCCGGGGGGAGCTGGCCGAGGACGAGCTGTTCCGGGTCCGCTTCGCGCGCGAGATCGCGGCCGCCAAGACGGTCGGCGGCTTCTACACCGCGGCCGTGGTGGACGCCGACGCGGACGCCCGGGTGCCCTGGCTGGCCACCGCCTACATCCCGGCGCCCTCGCTGGAGGACCTGGTCGAGGAGTGCGGGCCGCTGCCGGTGGACGCCACCCGCTGGCTGGTCGCGGGCATCGCCGAGGCGCTGCAGTCCATCCACGGCGCCGGGCTGATCCACCGCGACCTCAAGCCCTCCAACGTCCTGGTGGTCGAGGACGGCCCGAAGGTGATCGACTTCGGCATCGCGTCCGGGGTCTCCAGCACCCGGCTCACCATGACCAACGTCGCGGTCGGCACCCCCGCCTACATGTCCCCCGAGCAGGCCCGGGACAGCCGGACCGTCCGGGGCGCCAGCGACGTCTTCTCGCTCGGCTCGCTGATGGTCTTCTGCGCCACCGGGCACCCGCCGTACCGCGGCTCCAACCCGGTCGAGACGGTCTTCCAGCTGCTGCGCGAGGAACCGGACCTGACCGGCATGCCGCGCGAGCTGATGGACCTGGTCCGCGCCTGCATGCAGCAGGCGCCCGAGCGCCGGCCGACCCCCGCGCAGATCCAGGCCGAGCTGGCCCCGCACCTGTTCTCCCGGGACGACGCCTCCGGCGAGGCGGGGGACTGGCTGCCCGCCAACGCGCTGGAACTGATCGAGCGCAGGCGCGGCCGTCGCCCGAGCGCGCCGCCGCCCCGCCCGTACGCCGCTCCGGTCGAGCCGCAGCCGCAGCCGCCGCAGGCCCCGGCCCCGCACGCGGCGATCCCGCACCCCTCGATCCCGCCGCAGCCGCCCGGTCTGGGCGATCCGCAGCCCCGTCCGGGCGGGGTGCAGGCGCCGCCGGCCGGTCCGGTGCACAGTCCACCGCGTCCCGGCCACGCCCCGGACGGCGAGATCCCGACCGCGAAGATCGCCTCCACGAACAAGCACCGGGCACCCACCGGCGGCGGCGCCGTCGAGGTCCAGCTGTCCGGTGCCTCGGTGCGGATAGGCCCCGGGCCGCGGGCCGAGCACGAGCAGCCCGGCCCGACCACCGCCCCGGCCGAGACCGACTGGGTCCGCCGGACGGCGGCGGCCCCGGCCCCGCCGGCCCACCCGGCCCCGGCCGCCCGCTGGCGCCCCTGGCGGTTCCGGATGTCCAACGACGTCTGGGGCACCCCGGTCGTCGCCGACGGCACGCTCTTCGTCTCCAGCTTCGAGGTGCACGCGCTGGACATCGCCTCCGGCGAGCGCCGCTACAAGACCCGGGACGTCGCCTGGGCGCTCGCGGTGGACGCCGGCCGGGTGCACGCCGCCGACGGCCCGCACCTGTACACCGTGGACGTCGCCGACGGCACCGAGCGCTGGCGCACCTCGTTGGACGGCTGGGTCTACTCGCTCTCCGCCGCCGACGGCGTGCTCTGCTGCGGCGTCCGGGGCGGCGGCGTCCAGCTGCGCGCGGCCGCCAGCGGTGCCGAACTGTGGCGCGCGGACGACGCCCAGCAGGACTACGAGAACCCGCAGTCCGGTCCGGTCCTGGTGGCGGGCGCCGCCTACTACTACGGCGCCGGGCGGCTGCGCTGCGTGGACCCGCGCGGTGCGGGGCTGCGCTGGTCGTTCCCGGTCGGCGAGGAGGTGCCCTCGCACCCGGTCGAGCGCGGCGGCGTGCTGTACCTGACGGCCGGCACCCGGGTGTACGCGCTGGACGCGGCGACCGGGGCCGAGCGCTGGCGCTTCGAGGCGCCGGTGGTGCTGTTCACCCCGCCGTCGCTGGACGCCGACGCGGTCTACGTGGCCGACTACCTCGGCACGGTCTACGCGCTGGACGCGGCCACCGGCCTGGACCGCTGGCGCGGCGTCACGGGCAGCCGCCAGGGCGCCGAGCCGGTGGTGGTCGGGGACGGCATGGTGCTGGTGGGCAGCGGCGAGGTGCTGTACGCCTTCGAGGCGGCGGGCGGCCGGGAGCGCTGGCGCTACACCGCGCGCGGTGAGATCGTCGGCTCCCCGGCGGTGGCCGACGGCCTGGTGCACCTGGGCAGCCGGGACCACTCGCTGCACACCCTGGACCTGGCGACCGGTCAGCTGCGCTGGGAGCTCGGCACCAAGGGCGAGCTCACCGGCTCCCCGGTGGCGGTCGGCGGACGGGTCTTCGTCGGGTCCAAGGACCGTTGCGTGTACGCGCTGGACGCCTACTACGGCACGGCGGTGCCCGCCCGCTGAGCGGGGCGGGCACCGCCGTACCGGTGGTCGTCCGGGCCGACGCCCAGGCCCAGGCCCAGGCCTAGGCCGAGGCCCAGGCCCAGGTACAGGCCGAGACTCAGGCCGAGGCCCGGGCCCAGACCCGGGCCCGGTTCCAGCCCGGGATCAGGCCTGGGTCCTGCGGGCCTCGGGGTGGCGGCTGCACCAGCCCTCCCACGCGGAGGAGACCATGTCCGCCACGTCGTGGACGGCGCTCCAGCCCAGCTCGCGCCGGATCAGGTCGGCGGAGGCCACCACCCGGGCCGGGTCGCCGGGGCGGCGCGGCGCCGTCTCGGGGGTGGTGTCGTACCCGGTGACCTTGCCGATCACCTCGATCATCTCCTTGACGCTGACGCCCTCGCCACGGCCGATGTTGAGCACCAGCGAGGTCTCGCCGGCCGGGTCGGCGGCCAGCCGCTTGGCGGCCGCCACGTGGGCCGAGGCGATGTCGGAGACGTGGATGAAGTCGCGGACGCAGGTGCCGTCCGGGGTCTGGTAGTCGTCGCCGAAGACCAGCGGCGCCCGGCCGGCGGTGAGCCGCTCGAACACCATCGGGATCAGGTTGAACACCCCGGCGTCGGAGAGCTCGGGCGAGGCGGCGCCGGCCACGTTGAAGTAGCGCAGCGCCACGGTGGACATCCCGTGGGCCTTGCCCGCGGCGGCGACCAGCCACTCGCCGGCCAGCTTGGTCTCGCCGTACGGGCTCATCGGGGCGCAGGGGGTGGACTCGGTGACCAGGTCCACGTCCGGCATGCCGTAGACGGCGGCGGAGGAGGAGAACAGGAAGCGCTTGACGCCGCCCTCGGCCGCGGCCTCCAGGACCGTCTGCAGGCCGATCACGTTCTCGCGGTAGTAGAGGAACGGCTGCTCGACCGACTCACCGACCTGCTTCTTGGCGGCGAAGTGCAGGATGCCCTCGATGCCGTGCTCGCGGATCGCGGCGTCCAGGACGGCGCGGTCCAGGGTGGAGCCCTCGATCAGCGGGACGCCGGCCGGCACCCGGGAGGCGTCGCCGGTGCTGAGGTCGTCCAGGACGGCGACGCGCTCGCCGGCGTCGAGCAGCTGACGGACGACGTGCCCGCCGATGTATCCGGCTCCGCCGGTGATCAACCAAGTCATGCGGCAATCCTAGGCGTTCGCATTCGGTCGACCTTCTCGGGCGAGTCCAGCCAGGAATCAGGACAAATCGGTGAAATGCTGACAAAGATTTCCGTGCTCTCATGCCCGCGCTTTCGGCGTGGTGACGAATCGGAGGCAGCCAGGTGAGCCGCAAGAAGGAACACAACCGCCCGCTGCCGGCCGGTCCGAGGCCGACCGGGCCCAAGGCGGCTCACCGGCGGCTGCTCGTGCCGGGCGCGGTCGCGGCGCTGACGGCACTGGCGCTGGTCGGGTGCAGCAGCACGTCCTCCTCGTCCTCCTCCACCGCCGCCTCCCCCTCGGCCGGCTCCGCGACCGCGGCCTCCGGCTCCCAGTCGGGCGGCGGGAACCAGCTGCAGCAGGACTACCAGACGGTGATCGCCAACGTGCTGCCCTCGGTGGTGCAGATCACCACGGGGGAGAGCCTCGGCTCCGGGATCGTCTACGACGACAAGGGCGACATCGTCACCAACGCCCACGTCGTCGGCTCGGCGAGCACCTTCACCGTCACCCTCGCCAACTCCACCAAGTCCCTGGACGCCACG
The DNA here is from genome assembly GCF_040298565.1 of Kitasatospora sp. NPDC001539. Classification (NCBI taxonomy): domain Bacteria; kingdom Bacillati; phylum Actinomycetota; class Actinomycetes; order Kitasatosporales; family Streptomycetaceae; genus Kitasatospora; species Kitasatospora sp. NPDC001539. The sequence goes on from NZ_JBEPAK010000270.1 coordinate 8,023, forward strand.
CTGGTCGGCAGCTACCCCGACTCCGACCTCGCGGTGATCAAGCTCAGCAGCCCGCCGAGCGGCCTCAAGCCGGCCGCCTTCGGCGACTCGAGCAAGGTCGAAATCGGTCAGATCACCCTCGCCATGGGCAGCCCGCTGGGCCTGTCCAGCAGCGTCACCCAGGGCATCGTCTCGGCGACCGGGCGGACCGTCACCGAGCCGCAGGGCGGCGGCTCCCCGGGCGCCACCATCGGCAACATGGTGCAGACCTCCGCCGCGATCAACCCCGGTAACAGCGGTGGCGCGCTGGTCAACCTGAGCAGCCAGGTGATCGGCATCAACACCCTCGCGGCGACCGAGCCGCAGGCGGGCGGCGCGGCCGCCCCCGGCATCGGCTTCGCGATCCCGGCGTCGACCATCACCAACATCGCGGACCAGCTGATCAAGCAGGGCAAGGTCACCAACTCCGGCCGCGCCGCACTCGGCATCACCGCCCGGACGAGCTTCAACCAGCAGTTCCAGCCGTCCGGCGCGGCGATCGTCACGGTCACCCCGGGCGGCGCGGCCGCCGCCGCGGGGCTGCAGCCGGGTGACGTCATCACCAAGATCGGCGACACCCCGGTCGACTCGCTGAACGCGCTCACCACCGCGCTCGCCTCGCTCACCCCGGGCAGCAAGGTCACCGTCACCTACGTCAGGGACGGCAACACCCAGACCGCCGAGGTCACCCTCGGCACCCTGGACACCACCCCGTAGGGCCCGTCCGCCGACGCCGGCGGGGTCCGCGGACGGACGCCGGCGTTCCCCGGCACCGCCCCTGCCCGACGCCGTCCCCCTTCCCCCTCCGACGCCGCCCCTGCCCGACGCCGTCTCCTCTCCGGCGCCGCCTCCCTCCCCGATGCCCCGGTGCGCCGCCGGGCCCGCCCACCGCGCAAGGGTGCTGCGGGCCGGCCGCCGCGCCGGACCCGCGCCGGGGCCGGTCCTCCGCTCGGTCTGGGC
>NZ_JBEPAK010000271.1:0-8989 GCF_040298565.1 Kitasatospora sp. NPDC001539
GGTGACGGCGTAGATCTCCGCCTGGGCGGCGTTGACGATCTCGTCCACGTCGCCCTCCGCCGCGTAGCCCATGCCGGCGATCCGGCGACAGCCCCCAGGGAGAACCAGCTACCGTTCCCGGAGTGGTCCACGTGGTCCTCGGCCTTTGTTACCTCAAGGCGGTAGCTGCGGTGCGGCGTTCGAGATCTTGACCAGCTAGAGGGTCGGTAGGCGCCTCGCCGAGGTTCCGGCGGCTGGGAACGGTCACAGCAGGAGGCCGGCTGGATCTCCACCGGGGTCGTCGGCCAGCATGATGGTGACCCTGACGCGCTTGCCCACCGGCTCGCGGCGCACCTCGAAGCTCTGGCACACCTTCATGACGATCTCCAGGCCGTGCTGCCCGACCCGCGTCGGGTCTGGGGGACAGGCGGCGGGCAGTGTCGGGTCAGTGTCCCAGACGCTGATCTGGACGGCGCCGCTGCTGATCTCCAGGTCCAGCAAGCAGGGACCGGGCGCGTACTTGTGGGCGTTGGTGACCAGCTCGCTGACGACCAGCTGCACGATGCCCATTGCGCGCTCGGAGACCGGGATGCTGGCTTTGTTCACGAGAACCGACAGCACTTGTACACGAGTTTGGGCGGCACTCGAAGCTGTACAGGAATCGAACAGTTCATGGGCGTCGGGCACCGCGGGCCCCGGTTGGCAGGGGCCCGCGGCAAACGACGAACAGCGCCCTGGCCAGCAGGCTTATCGTCTCTTGGTGGCCTGGCGGCCCCGTCTCACTTCAGGTGCCGGGCGAAGAACCGGGCCCCGGACTCGAGTTCATGCTGCGGGACGCCGGTGTGCCCGCCCATGTTGGCGTGCAGGGTCTTCTCCTTCGAGCCGAAGGCGTCGAACAGGTCCAGGGCCGCCTGCCGGTCGTTCGCTTCGTCGTCCCACTGCAGCAGCATCTGCAGCGGAATGGTGACCTCGCGGGCCTCCTCGAACATGGCGGCGGGCACGAAGCTCCCGGCGAAGAGACCGGCGGCCGCGATGCGCGGCTCGACCGCCGCCAGCCGGATGCCGATGGAGATGATGCCCCCCTCGTACCCGACCGGGCCGCCGATCTCGGGCAGCGCAAGGAGAGCGTCCAGGGTGGTCCGCCATTCCGGGACGGCCTTCTCGACCAGCGGGAGGATGAGGGCGTCGACAATCTCGCCGCTGACCGGCTCGCCGGCCTCGATCACCCGGCGCAGGTCGGTGCGGGCCTGGTCGAGGGCGGCCAGACGGGGCCGGTCACCGCTCCCGGGGAGCTCGATGGTGGCCACGGCGAAGCCGTACTTCGCCGCGTAGTACCGGGCCCGCCCCGCGAGCCGGGGGTACATCTTGCCCAGTCCGAGCGGCGGCGGGCTGATAAGGATCAGCGACGCCGGTGCGGATGCGGACGCGGACTCGGGCGTCCACAGGAAGCCGGGGATCTCGCCGAGGGTGAACTCGCGCTCGAGGACACCGTCGTCGAAGCGCTGCTCAGAAGTGAAGTGCATGGTCGTGCCTTTCGGGAGTGCTCTGAAACGGCGCTCCCGGACGACCTATCGCCCGACCGTGACCCCGGAGGGGAGCACCCATGTCGATACTGCGTTCACGGGTACCACCTCCTCGTTCTCTCGCACGGCCTCCGGGAAACCTAGCAGTGATCGCCATGGTCCGCCAAACGGATTCTTCCGCAGACTCCGTGACCGAATGTCACGGAGTCGGAACACTCCTCAGAGCCACTTGGGGCGTCATCGCGACTTCCCGAGGTGCGACCCTGCGACGGCACGGCGCGCTGGGGCCGCTGTCGTTTCTCATGAACATCGAACACGACGCGCCGCCGACGCCTCCCGATCTCGTGTACAGGTGCTGTCGGTTCTCGTGAACAAAGCCAGGATGCCGTGCGTTGCCTGCAGGTCGGTGAGGAAGTGGCGAGCCGCGCTGCGGGCCGTGGAGACCGGTTCGCTGCCCTCGAAGGCGAGGGCCGACATGATCGGGCGGCGAACCAGTGACTGGTCCTCGTTTTCGTGCAGCACTGTGCCTCACACCGCCCCCGTCGTCTGAGCAACCCGATTTCGGCGCACGGATACCCCGGAAACGATATGACACGCATCCGCAGGACCGACCCCGGCCGGCCTGACTTTCCGGTGGCAGTGCGCACGCGTGGAAGCTCAGCCCAGCCAGTCGTGGGGATTGGCGCTGTGGCGCCTGTGTTCTTTCTCCCCGGCTGCCAGGCGGTTCTGGTGGCGGATTCGAGTTCGAGGAGCACCTTGAGGGCCACCGATTACCTCACCGGCTCACGGCGCTGAGTGTGGCGGGCGGTTCAGCTGTGCGGCCCGGTCCGCGCGGCCGGGATTGGCCTCGCGCCCGGCCGGACGGGCATCAGGACTGATAGATGCCAGTTGCCCACCGACCCCGCCGCAAGGGTCAAAGATCGAGCTAACGGGCAGTCTTGGTTGTCCGGGCGGCGCGCTTGGGCTTGGCGGCCTCGATGTTGTAGGTCAGGCCGGTGGTCTCAGCGCCGAGCCTGGTCTCTTCGAGCAGCAGAGGAATGCCGGTGGTTTGGTCGTAGGTGATGCGGTGGACGACCAGCAGGACGGCGGCCTCGGACAGGCGGAGGGTCTCGCGCTCGTCGGGCTGAGGGACGCGGGCGCTGACCCGCTCGTGCCAGGCGAGTTCGTGTCCGGCGGCGGCCAGTGTCGCGTAGGCCTCGGCCGGGGTCACTCCAGGGTGTTCGGCGAGTTGGGTGTCCTCGATGCGCTCCATCGGCATGAGTAGGCGGTGGAGGGCGCGGCCGTCGTTGGTGGGGTCGGTGATCAGGCGGTCGCAGCCGATCATCAGCTCGTCGTGCTCCATCTCCAACAAGGGCGCCGTAATCGCATCGGTCCGAATCCGGTAGACGGCGGGCTCTTCAGCTTGCCTGAACCACGCGTCGATGGGCGTCTCATAGATGCCGCCCCGGTTCGTCACCGTGCGCTCCAAGGAGTTGGCTGGGCCGTGGACGGTGGTGCGGACGAAGGTTCCCCGTCCCTGCTTCACATCCAGCTGGCCTTCGCTGCGCAGTGCGGCGACCGCGAGGCGGACGGTGGGCCGGGAGACACCGTACTTCTCGGCGAGGTCGGTCTCCGTGGGCAGCTGCGTGCCGGGTGGCCATTCGCCGGCGGCGATCGCCTGCCGCATCGCTGCCGCCACCTGCTTGTGCAGGGCCTCGTTCCGAATGATCGCCATGGTGTTGACCCCTTGTCGCGGGCGCCGAAGAGTGGCCCGCTTCGCGTGTGCTGTGTCGTTTTCGAGGGTTCGCGTGGTCGTTTGCCCTGGTCGGGCGGCATCTCTAGGTCTGTCGTCAGTCGCTAGCCGTTAAACGTAAGCATGAATCGCTTGCGTCGGGGCGTCAAGGTAGCCCATCATCATGTCTGCAAAGGTAAGTACGTTTGACGACTTACGTCATGCTGCCTTTGGTGACCCTGGAGCGTGCTCTCATGCAGTCCATTCCCGTGGACGGAACCCGGCTCGGCACGATGACCTGCATCGTTGCCCCCGAAGCGAGGATCGCGAACCGCGAGACCGGCGAGATCAGGAAGGACCGGGACGGACAGACCGTCTACACGGTCGGTGTCGCTGTCCGGCAGGACGGCCGGCGGGCCTCGATCATCGAGATCAGCGTGTCCGGCGAACCGGTCGGCGTCGTGGAGGGCGTGCGGGTGCACGTCACCGGCCTGACCGCCTTCTCCTGGGCCATGGGGGATCGGCACGGCCTGTCCTTCCGGGCCGACGCGATCACCCCCGTCCCCACGCCCGCATCGGCCCCGGCGGCCTCCCGCAAGGGCGGCGACGCCTGATGAGCGGCGCGATGCGCGTGCGTCTACGCGGCCTGCTGCGCGAACTCGGCGACCTGGCCGAAGAAGTCGACCCGTTCGCCCCCGACGACAGCGGCGCCCAGCTCTTCGACCACATCGCCGTCGTCGCCATCAAGGCCGCTGGTCAGGCCCGCGACCTGGAGACCGAAGCCCACAACACGGCGATCGAGAACGGGGGACGGTGATGATGCTTGCTCAGCTGCTCTGGGTGATGGTGCTCGCCCTGGTGCTCGTCCTGCTCAGCACCGGCCCGGGGCTTCGGCGCAACTACCCGTACGTGTGGTGGTGCCTGGTCGGCTACCCCGTGACTGTTGTCCGGGTCCGCCTGACCTGGCGGCGGCTGACGACGAACCTCGGACTCGCGGTGGCCAAGCGCCCCGGGCGGGTGCTGCTCGGGGACATGGTGGTGAGGGGTGATCCGCTGCGGCCGGTCCCGCCCCGGATCGGCTTGCCGAAGCTGCGGCGCGGCGGCCTGGACGTGACGGTACGCCTCCACCCCGGGCAGGTTCCGGAGCACTTTCTCTCCACTGCCGATGCGCTGACGCACGCCTGGCGGGTCCACGCGGTCCGGCTGTTCTCCGACGACCGCGGGTTCGTCACCTTGTCCGCGCTCGCTTGGGACCCGCTGCGGGCGCCCGTCGTGCCCTACCAGCTGAAGCAGCGCGCACTGCGGGCGGTGGTCGGCCTGTTGGAGGACGGCCGGGCCTGGGTGATCGACTTCCGGAAGGCGCCGCACTGGCTGATCGTCGGCGCGACCCGCTCCGGCAAGTCCACCCTGATCGCCTCGCTGGTGAAGGAACTCGCCCCGCAACGCGTCGCCCTGTTCGGCATCGACCTCAAGGGCGGCATGGAACTGTCCCTCTTCGAGGACCGGTTGTCGGCCCTGGCCTCGACGCGGGCGGAGGCGGCGCGGCTCCTGGCCGAGCTGGTGGCGGAGACCGAAGCGCGGATGCAGTTGTGCCGCTCGGTCGGCGCCCGCTCGATCTGGGACCTGCCGGCCAAGCTCCGCAAGACACCCATCGTCGTCATCGTGGACGAAGTCGCAGAGCTGTACCTCATGGCCACCAGGGAGGACAATGCCGAAGTCGGGGAGATCTCCACTAATCTCCTCAGGCTCGCCCAGCTCGGCGCGGCCCTCGGCGTCCACCTCGTCGTCGCCGGGCAACGGGTCGGCTCCGACCTCGGCCCCGGCGTCACCGCCCTGCGGGCGCAGCTGGCCGGCCGCATCTGCCACCGCGTGAGCGACCCCGGCACAGCGGAGATGGCCCTCGGCGACCTCAACAAGGACGCCCTCGCCGCCGCACAGCGGATCACCCTCGCCGAACAGGGCGTCGCCATCACCACCGACGCCGACGGCCAGTGGCTCCGGGCCCGCTCGATCCACATCACCCCCGAACAGGCCAGGCGCATGGCCCGCAAGTACGCCCGCCTCGCCCCGTCCTGGCCCGGCCTCCACACGCCCGAACCCGACGAAGGGGTCTACGTCTGATGGGCGCCGCCCTCATCCTCACCGCCGTCATGGCCCTCGTCACCTTTCTCCTCGTCCGCTCCGGCGAACTCAAGCTCTGGCACGTGCTCCTCGTCGGCATCCTCGGCATCTACCTCGACCGCATCGGCTGGGCCGACCCCGTCGCCTACGCCGTCACCTGGCTCGTCCAAGGCCTCACCCACACCACCTGAAAGACGTGATCCCCGTGCCAACCCACCCAACCCGCACCGGCGGCCCCACCCGCCGGACCCGCTCCACCCACCCCAACGCCACCCCCGGCCGAGCCACCACACCCAAGGCCCGGCCGGGGCCCGGCGAACCCTGGCCCTGGAGACACCCACCATGACCCGCCCCAGCACCAACCCGTACACCGACCCCACCGCACGCCGCGCCCTCCTCAACCGGGAGGCGCGGCTGCGCCAACTACCCCTTGTTGATCGAGACTTGGTCCGCCTCGGTGAAATGCCGGACCTGAACCGCTGGCTGGAACAGATCCGCGCCACCGGCGGCTGCGCCGAACCGATCTACCTCACCGGCCACACCACCACCCTCGACGCCGACACCGGCGAAGTCCTGCGCCACTACACCACCGCCACCGAACCCGGCGGCCGACTCGCAGTCCGCTGCCGCAACCGACGGGCCGCCCGCTGCCCCTCCTGCGCCCGCGAACACAGCGGCGACACTTTCCACCTCGTCCGCTCCGGCCTCATCGGTGGCAAAGGCATCCCCGAAACGGTCCGGACACACCCGCGGCTGTTCGTCACCCTGACCGCCCCCTCCTTCGGCCCGGTCCACCGCGCCGGCGACTGCCACCCGCCCCGGCGCCGCCCCTGCGAACACGGCGGACGCCACGGCTGAGGCCGAACCCACCCCGGCGCTGACCCGCTGATCGGACAGCCGCTCTGCGCAGACTGCTACGACTACCCCGGCCACGTCCTCTGGAACGCCATGGCCCCGGTGCTATGGAAGGCCTTCCGAGACAACCTCTACCACCACGTCGCCGCCCGGGCAGGCATCGGCCGGTCGCAGGTGCGAACCCTGGTCCGCGTCTCGGCCACCAAGGTTGCCGAGTACCAGAAGCGCGGCGCCGTCCACTTCCACGCCGTCATCCGCCTCGACGGCTCCGACGGGCCCGCATCGGCACCCCCGCCCTGGGCAACAACGGACCTCCTCCTTGAGACGGTCAATAGGGCGGTCGCCGCCGTCGCACTGCCCTGCCCCCACTCGGCGGCCTACGGCGGCGGGCGATTCAGCTTCGGCACCCAACTCGACGCCCACCCCCTCACCAACGGGACCGGCGGACGGCTCACCGACGACGCGGTAGCCGCCTACGTCGCCAAGTACACGAGCAAAAGCGCAGAGACTGCTGGTGCCGTCGACCGCCGCATCACATCCCTGGCGGAGATACGGGCACTGCACGTGACGCCGCACATCCGTGCGCTGGTCTCGACCGCTTGGCACCTCGGCGGCCTGCCCGAACTGGAGCACCTGCGCCTTCGCGCCTGGGCCCACATGCTCGGCTACCGAGGCCACTGCCTCACCAAGACGCGGGCGTACTCCACCACCTATGGACAGCTACGTGCCGACCGCGCTGAACACGCCCGAGCCCTGGCCGGCACCCGGGACCTGTACGCCGACTGGGACAACGAAACCATCACCGAATCCGTTTGGCGCTTCATCGGGACCGGCCACAGCCCTGCCGAAGCACTCATCGCCGCCGGAATCACCGAAGACCTCGCCACCAATCGGGAGATCGCCAGGCAGTCAGCGGGTGAGCGGTCGTGACTGCTCCGGCGAGTGACCTGGTGGCGGACTGGATCGCGGAGATCCTTTCGCGGTGGGTGCCCCCGGAGGACTACGACGCGCAGCTCTCCGGGGTTGTGGCGGGGTACGTCAGTGAGCGTCGGCGGGTGTGTGCTCCTCAGCTGGGGGCCGCTGCCCGACCGGAACAACATTGATCGAGTCGAGCTCCGGAGGCTTCCGCCGACCTCGGCCGATGCTGTACACCTCGACCTCCGAAATCACGGTCGCCACGATGGCCCTGCGGCGTTCGAGGTTCTGCATCGTGTCGTCGCGCCAGACGGCAAGCGCGTCCACCTCGGTGTGGGACTGGGCGACTGCGGCGGCGGCCTCCTGGGCCCGCAAGGCCTGCAACTCCGTGCGAAGGTGACCCAGGGCGTCGAAGTAGTCCTCGTCCTCCAACTTTTGCCCCTTCCATCGGAGCCGCAGCAGGCGGATTCGCTCCTCAATTCGCGAGATGTCGCCGGTCAGGTCGACGCTAGACTCGGAGGGGGTGATCTTCGGCTGGCGGGCGATGAGCGCCGCCTCCACCACCTTGTTGAGCTGCTCTTCAATCCAGGTGTAAGCCCGGCTGATCTTGCCACAGGCGATACGACCGTCGGCTCCCGTTCTGCCGGTGTGGCACCGGGTCTGCCGGAACGTCCGCGTCTTGTCGCTGGTCCACTGGATCGCCATCACGGAGCCGCAACCGCCGCACTTCAGGAAGCCCGAGTACAGGTGCTTCCGCTTTCCGGACCCCTTGGCCACCGGGGTCGCGCGGCCGTCCAGGACGGCTTGGACGTTCTCCCACTCCTCCTTGGTGAGTGGATGCGGATAGATGCTGTCGCCAAGCACCTGGCCCTTGTAGGTGACGATGCCGCCGACGCGCTCGGACCGGTATACGCGCTTGACCTTGTGGGGCGTCCACACGGTCCCGCTGGCGGATGACCGCGCCCCCTTGTCGTTCCAGACACGGGCGACGTCGCCGGGCGTCTTGCGGTCCATGAGCATGTCGTAGCCGAGCCGGATCAGCTCGACCTCCTCCGCTACGACCCGCTGAAACCCGGAGCCGGCTTCGAATCCGAACACGCGGGGCCCGCCGGCGTGCGGCTTGCCCTTCTCGCGGCGCTGGAGCAGAGCCGAGTTGACCCGCTCCGCCATACGCTCGGTCTCCTGCTGTGCGACCGCGCCCTTGATCGTGAGGATCATGCGTCCGGAAGCGCTGGACGTGTCCTCGCCCTCAGTCGTGGCGAAGGCGAAGCCGCACTCCTTCTGCTCCTCCAGGAAACTGGTCAGCTCGGTGATGCGACGGGTGAGACGGTCGATCGAGTAGACGACGATGGCGTCGATGACCCCGGATCGGGCGTCCTTCATCATCTCGGTGTAGACCGGCCGGGGCTTCCGGCTGGTGGTGGACGCCGAGACGTCGTTCTCCGGGTAGACCTTGAGGACCGTCCACCCGAGGCGGTCACACAGTTCCCGGCAGGCCTTCTCCTGACGCTGGATGCCGAGTTCCTGGCCCTTGCGATCCTTGCTGATGCGAACGTAGATGCCGACCCTCGTAGCCTTGGGCATGGCCACCCCCTGAGCGCGAATGATCACGGTGTGCAACGTAGGTGTTTAAGGTACAGCTACGAACGTCGCCGGCCAGGCGCTGGTGCCGGTGGTGGTCGCCGCACGGGAGAAGATCCTGGACGTCGCGGCGTACAACAACCCCTCCGGCGACCTGTACGAGGAGGACGCGCCGAAGGCCGTCGCCCCGGAGCAGGCGGGCGTGAAGACGCCGGCCGCGGTCTGACCGGAGCCCGTCGACGGGGCCTCCGCGGAGGTGTGTTCCAGACGTTCCAGACAGACGAGGGCCTGTTCCCGGCGCCGT
>NZ_JBEPAK010000272.1:0-8908 GCF_040298565.1 Kitasatospora sp. NPDC001539
TATAACACCCCGCCATTAAAAACAATCTTACCCTCCCCGACCCTCTTCCCATCCGCGATGTGTCGGCCGGCGGCGGCCGGCCGCCGGCTGTGGGCGCGCGGGCTCAGGTGAGGGCGGCAGCCAGCAGGGCGAAGGCCGCGATGATGACGGCGACGCGGGCGTAGTGGTAGCGGTCCCAGCGGTTCGCCTGCTGCTTCCAGTCGGCGGGCCGGTTCTCCGGGGTCCACGTCTTGCCCCGGTTGTTGATCGGGACGAGCAGCAGGACCGACATGATCACGCTGACGATCAGCAGCCCGGCGGCGGTGAGGACGAGGCCGGTGCCGGGGTCGTGCCATCCGGTGACCGCCCAGATCCCGGCGAGGGCGAGCGAGCCGATGTACCAGAACGGCATCACGGCGCCGAGCATCCGCCCTCCGTGGGCGCGGCCGAGCTGGTCGCTGTCCTCCGGCAGTGCGTTCAAAATCCGGTTGATGACGAAGGCGACGGAGAACTCCACCCCCACCATCACCCCGACGACCACGATGGTGACGACCTTGAGTGCGTCGAGCATGATGACCCCTCCTGCGATCTAGCGCTGCTAGGTGATGAGTCAACGCTAGACCTGCTGCCGCTCCCTTGTCTAGCGGTGCTAGGATCCAGTCATGTCGGTACAGGAACGCAAGCAGCGCGAACGGGCGAACCGCGAACGCCTCATCGTGGCGACGGCCCGCGAACTCGCCGAGCAGCAGGGGTGGGACGCGGTCACCACCCGCCGCCTCGCCGAGCGCATCGAGTACAGCCAGCCCGTCCTCTACAGCCACTTCCGCGGCAAGCGCGAGATCATCGGTGCCGTCGCCCTCGAAGGCGCCGCCGAGATGGCGGTGGCGCTGCGCGCTGCGACCGCGGCCGCGGACGGCCCGCGCGCCCGGGTCGCCGCCCTCGCCCGCGCCTACCTCGACTTCGCCGAGCGCAACCCGGCAGTCTACGACGCCATGTTCCAGCTCGACGGCGGTCTGGCCTTCGCCCGGGAGGACACCCCCGAGCCGCTGAAGGACGCCTTCTCCGCCCTGCTGGAGACCCTGGTCGAGGTCGCCGGGGACGGCGTCCACCCCGGACTGTTCACCGAGACGTTCTGGGCGGCCCTGCACGGGCTGGCCACCCTCACCCGGGCGCGACGGCTCCCGCCCGAGCACACCGAGCACCGGATCGAGCTGCTGGTGGACCGGCTCGCCGTGCTCTGAACCACCGCCCGGCGGACAGGCGGCGGGCCGGCCGGTGGCACCGCACGGGAAGTCGGCGGGCCCGACTTCCCGTGCTCATGGGTCGAGCAGGGGATCGAGCCGATGCGGACCGGGCCGATCGTCATCGCCGGGTTGAAGAACACAGGTCGAAGAACAAGGGCCTCCGGCCCTGCCTGATGACGGTGCCCGTGCGGTTGCGGGACGGGAGGGCGGTCATGCTGCCGTTGCCCGCTCGGCTCCCCGTCGCGATGCTCCGGACGTGGGCGACCGGCGAAGGGTTGACGCGCCCGGTTGCTTGGGGGCCGGCCGGACGATCCCCGAAAGGGCAGGCCACGGCAGCGGGTTGAGGCCCTGCGCGGGAAGCCGGCGGGGTCGACTTCCGGTGTGCGGGGTCCGTCGCAGCGGCCGGCCCCTACCCGTTGGGGGCGCCCGCTGTGGCCGACCGTGGCGCGGGTGCCCTCGGCGCGTTCCTCAGGGCGTGGGTGCGGTGAGGTACCGCTGGATCGTGGGGCCGAGCCAGTCCACGATCTCCTCGCGGCTGAGCGCCATGCTCGCCGGGAACCGCAGCACGTAGCGCGTCAGCGCGAGCCCCAGCACGGTCGATGCGCACAGGGCCGCCCGCGTCGGCGCCTGCTCCGGCTCGGGGCCCACCCGGCGGGCCAGCGGGATCAACTGGTCGCGCAGCACGCTCTGCGTGCGGTCGGCGGCGTTCGGATCGGTGGCGCCGACCCGCAACAGCGCGGTGAGCTCCTCGTTCTCCTCCCACAGGGTGAGGAACTGGCGCACCAGCGCACGGCCGACCTCCTCGCGCGGTTCGAGGGGCAGGCCGGGCAGCCCCGGGTCGACCGCGACGGCCGCCGCGAACAGGCCCGCCTTGTTGCCGTAGTAGCGCATCACCATCGACGGGTCGATCTTCGCGTCGCGGGCGATGGCCCGGATGGTCGCCTTCTCGTAGCCGTCCGCCGCGAACCGGTTGCGGGCCGCGGCGAGGATCGTGGCGCGAGTGGCGTCGGAACGCCGTGCGGTCTGCTGGTTCTCCGTGCTGCCGGTCATGCCAACAAATGTAGGCCAACACGTGTTGACAGTCCAGTGCCGCAGCTCTACGTTTGCCAACAAGCGTTGACCAACAAGCGTTGGCAAGGTTGTCGCCGCAGGGATGCCCGTCCGTGGTGCCGCGGGACGACCGACAGTCGGAAGGAAGCACCGAACATGGCCGCACTGCAGAGCCTGGACCCGAACACACCGCTGTTCGCGCAGTTCCAGGAGAGGACCGGGCCCGTCGTCCTGGCCAACACCTTCGTAGTGCCGAAGGAGCGGACCGAAGCGTTCCTGGCTCTCTTCCGCCGGCAGGCGGAGTTCATGAAGGCTCAGCCGGGATTCGTCTCCCTGCGGATGCACAAGGGGACGGCAGGCAGCCGGCTTCTGATGAACGTCGCCGTCTGGGAGTCGACCGAGGCGCTCGCCACGGCTGTCGGCAACCCGGAGTTCCAGCGCATGGCGGCCGAGTTCCCCGACGACATCGTGTCGTACCCGCACGTCTTCGAGCGGATCGACGCATGAGGCGGCAGCCGCGGCCGGGTGGGGACGGCCCGAGGAGCAGGTCCGAACGTCGAAGGAGAAGTGCCGTGTCGCTGAAGAACGCCACCACCGTGCTGGCCACCGTCTGCGCCCTGTTCGCCCTCTACCTCGGGCTGTCCTTCGTCCTGGCTCCGGAGGCGTCGACCCGAGGCGTCGGGCTGCCGGCCTGGCCCGCCGGCAACGGCGACGGCTACCTCGTCATGAAGGGCACCCGGGAGCTCGCGATGGGCCTGGCCACCGGCGTCCTGCTGGTGACCGGCCACCGCCGAGCCCTGGGCTGGGTCCTGCTGGCCGAGGCCGTCGCCCCGTTCGGCGACATGGTCAACGTCCTGGCCCACCACGGCTCCGGCGCCGCCGCGTTCGGAATCCACGGCCTGACCGCGGCGCTGATCGCGATGACCGGCCTGCTGATCCTCCGCGAGACCGGCAAGGCGGACCCGGGCCACCCTGGCCACCCGGGCCACCCGGGCCACCCTGGCCACCCAGGCCACACCGCCCACACGTCCCACGAGGCCGCTGTCCCGGCGCCCGGCGCGCAGCCCGCCTGACACCTCCGTGCCCCGAACGCGTGCCCCGAACGCCAGCCCCGAACGCGTGGCCCGGCCGCCCGGCCGGGCCACGCCCATGCCGTCGGCGACCCCCGGAGAGGGTTCGACCACCGGAAAGGGTTCGACCAGCGGAAGAGAGTTCGGATCCCCCTGTCACTTCCGGGCGTTGGTGCGACGGGTGGGCTCGGCCGTGGTCGGGTCCTCGGGCCAGGGGTGGCGGGGGTAGCGGCCTCTCAGATCCGCTCGCACTGCGTGGTAGCCGTTCTGCCAGAAGCCCTCCAGATCACCGGTGACGGCGGCGGGGCGCCCGGCGGGGGAGAGCAACTGCACGGTCAGCGGCACCCGGCCGCCGGCCAGGGCGGGAGCCGCCCGCCAGCCGAACAGCTCCTGCAACTTGACGGCCAGTACCGGGCGTTCGGCGGTGTAGTCGACCCGTATCCTCGAGCCGCTGGGCACCGTGATCCGCTCGGGGGCGAGTTCGTCCAGGCGGCCGGCTTCGCCGCTCGCCCACGGCAGCAGGCGCTGGAGCGCCGCCGTGGTGTCGATCCGCGCGAGGTCGGCGCGGCGGCGGGCGCGGGAGAGCTCCGGCTCCAGCCACTCCTCGGCGCGGTCCAGCAGCGCCTCGTCGCTGACGTCCGGCCACGGGTCGCCGACGGCGGCGTGGAGGAAGGCGAGGCGTTCGCGCAGCCCGGGGGAGGGCCAGGTGAGCAGGGTGCTGACGCCCTCGCGGGTGAGGCCTTCGAGCAGCGCGGCGCGCACGAGCGCCCGGTCAGGGCGGTCGAGTGGTTTCTCGGCGAGTTCGATCGCGCCGAGGGTTTCCACCTGCCGGGAGACGACCTCCCCGCGCCGGGTGTCCCAGTGGACCTCCTCGCGCGCGGTGAGCAGCGCCGCCCCCGCCTGCCGGGCGGTGGACTCGTCCAGCGCCGCGGCGTGCAGCACCCGCGCCGAGTGCGCCCCCGCCTGCCGGTCGGCGACCGCGACGGCGAGCCACGGCACGGCGCCCAGCCGGGTGTCCGGGGCGAGTTCGGCGGCCGTGCCGGAGGCCATCAGGTACGGGCTGCGCTCGCCGGGGGCGGGCCGTTCGACCCGTGCCCGGGCGATGCGTTCGGGGAAGGCGAGGGCAACGACGAGGCCGACGGCGGTGGCGTCGGGCACCGGGGTGGCGGGTTCGTCGGAGGTGGCGCGCAGCAACCGGCGGACTTCGTCGCGCCAGCGGCCGGCGTACGGGTCGCCGGACGAGTGGACCGTGCGCCACACCGCGCCGAGGTCGTCGCCCAGGGCGCGCGGCGGTTCTTCGGAGAGCAGGGCGACGACTTCGGCCGCGCGCCGCGCGCCGACCGCCGCCGCGCCGTCGACCAGGGCGCGGCCGAGTCGGGGGTGCAGCCCGGTTCGGGCGAGGCGCACCCCGCGCGGGGTCGCCCGGCCGTCGGCGGAGACGGCCCCGAGGGCGAGCAGGGTCTGCCGGGCGGCGGCCATCGCGCCTGCCGGGGACCGGTCGGGCAGGGCGAGGCCGGTGGCGTCCGGGTCGCCCCAGCAGGCGGCCTGGAGGGCGAAGGACGTGAGGTCGGCGAGGGCGATCTCGGGCGTGGGGAAGCGGGCGGCGCGGGCGTCCTCGGCCTCCTGCCAGCAGCGGTACACGGTGCCGGGGGCCTCGCGCCCGGCGCGCCCCGCCCGTTGGCGGGCGGCGGCCAGCGAGGCGCGGACGGTGACCAGCCCGGCCAGCCCCCGGGCGTGGTCGGTGCGGGGTTCGCGGGCGAGTCCGGCGTCGACCACGACCCGGACGCCGGGCACGGTCAGCGAGGACTCGGCGACGGCGGTGGCGAGGACGACCCGCCGTGACGGCGAGGGCGCGAGGGCGGCGTCCTGGACGGACTGCGGCGCGCGGCCGTGCAGTTGGAGCACCTCGGCGTCAGCTCCGCCGAGCAGGCCGGCCACCCGGGCGATCTCGCCGACGCCGGGCAGGAAGCAGAGCACGTCCCCGTCGCGCTCGCCCAGCGCCCGCCGGACGACGGCGGCGACGTGGTCGAGCAGCGCCGGGTCGACCCGGGTGCCGTGGGCGGGCCGGACGGCGCGCGGCGGCGGCGCCCAGACCACCTCGACCGGGTGGGAGACCCCGTGCGCCTCCACCACGGGGGCGCCGTCGAGGAGTTCGGCCCAGGCGGCGGTGTCGGAGGTCGCCGAGGCACAGACCAGCCGCAGTTCGGGCCGCAGCGCCGCCCGGACGTCCAGCAGGAAGGCGAGCGCGGTGTCGGCGTCCAGGTGCCGTTCGTGGCACTCGTCCAGCACGACCACGTCCACGCCGGGCAACTCCTGGTCGCGCTGGAGCCGTTGCAGCAGCACCCCGGTGGTGACCACCTCGACCACCGTCTCCGGGCCGACGCGGCGCTCGCCGCGCACGGTGTACCCGACCTCGTGGCCCACGGCCGAGCCGAGCAGCCAGGCCATCCGCCGGGCGGCCGCCCGGACGGCGAGCCGGCGCGGCTCGGCGACCAGCACCCGCCGCGGCGGTCGTCCGTCGCCGAGCAGCCCGGCGAGGGCGAGCGGCACCAGGGTGGTCTTGCCGGTGCCGGGCGGGGCGGCGAGGACGGCGGTGCCGTGCCCGTCGAGCGCGCGGTGCAGCTCGGGCAGGGCGGTGCGGACGGGCAGGTCGCGCCAGGCGGGGTTCAAGCGGCTCAGCCCCGCTCCGCCACGAAGATCGCCGTGCCGGGGATCAGCCGTCCGCGCAGCGGGGACCAGCCGCCCCACTCCTGCTCCAGGTCGGCCGGCCACTCGGGCTCGACCAGGTCGAGCAGGCGGAAGCCGGCGCCGACGAGTTCGCGGACCCGGTCGCCCAGGGTGCGGTGGTGTTCGACGTAGGTGGCGCGGCCCTGTTCGTCCTCCTCGACGTAGGGGGTGCGGTCGAAGTACGAGGAGACGGCGGTGAGGCCCTCGACGCCGGGTTCGTCCGGGAAGGCCCAGCGGATCGGGTGGGTCACCGAGAACACCCAGCGGCCGCCGGGGCGCAGCACCCGGTGCACCTCGCGCATCAGCCCGGCGGTGTCGGCGCTGAAGGGGACGGCGCCGTAGGCGGAGCAGGCGAGGTCGAAGGAGCCGTCGGCGAAGGGCAGCACGGCGGCGTCGGCCTGGACGACCGGTACGGGGGCGGTGCCGCGGCCGAGGTCGATCCGGCGGGAGTGCTGGAGCTGGCGGTGGGAGATGTCCAGCGCGACGGGGCGGGCGCCGCGGCCGGCCAGCCAGCGGGAGCACTGGGCGGCGCCGGCGCCGATCTCCAGGACGTCCTTGCCCGCGACCTCGCCGAGCAGCCGGGCGTCGGCCTCGTCCAGGCCCTCGGGGCACCAGGTGAAGCGGTCGTCGCCGAGGAACTCGCCGTGCTCGTCCTGGTACTCGTCGGCGTTGCGGTCCCACCAGTGCCGGCTGGCGCGGCTGCTCTCCCCGGTGCCGGCCGCGCGGCGCACCGCGTCGTCGCCGTCCTCCTCCTCGCCCTGGGGGAGGCCGCCCTCGGCGAGGTCGTCCCCCGGGGCGGAGGTGTCAAGATCGTGGAGGTCGGACTGGGGGGTGGTGGCCACGGTGACAATGCCCATCGCGTAGGGTATGGAATGCGGAAGCGCCGCTGCCGCGAACCGGCCCGTCAGGGTCCGGCTCCTGGCGGTGGCATCCGGGGAAGGGCCCCTTCGGGAGCCGCCGCGAGGCGCGCAATCGGAGGATATGGCCTGATCCGTACTGGGCTCCACCGTCTTGCCGTCCTTGGCATTGACCGTGCCTGGCCGTCCCCGTATGCTACAAGTTGCGCTGCGGGCCTGCGCGCCTCGGACGGAGCAGGTCGCGCTCGCATCTGTCGAAGACCCCACGGTCGCAAGACGGACGCCGGTTCTCGTCGGACGACGGGATCCCGGTGCGCCGTGCTCTTGGCTGTCCGGCTTTCGGTGGGAGCGATACGGGCCCTCCGCGTGGCATTACCTACGACTTTCATGTCCGTACCGGAGCCCTTTTCCTAATGACGAGCCCCACCGACTCCTCCCTCAGCACCACCCCGCAGGTCGCGGTCAACGACATCGGCGACGCGGACGCGTTCCTCGCCGCGATCGACGAGACCATCAAGTACTTCAACGATGGCGACATCGTCGAGGGCGTCATCGTGAAGGTCGACCGTGACGAGGTGCTCCTCGACATCGGTTACAAGACCGAGGGCGTCATCCCCTCCCGTGAGCTCTCGATCAAGCACGACGTTGACCCGCACGAGGTCGTCTCCGTCGGTGACAACATCGAGGCCCTGGTTCTCCAGAAGGAGGACAAGGAGGGTCGTCTCATCCTGTCCAAGAAGCGCGCTCAGTACGAGCGTGCCTGGGGCACGATCGAGAAGATCAAGGAAGAGGACGGCATCGTCACCGGTACCGTCATCGAGGTCGTCAAGGGTGGTCTCATCCTCGACATCGGCCTCCGCGGCTTCCTCCCCGCGTCGCTCGTCGAGATGCGCCGTGTCCGCGACCTCCAGCCCTACGTGGGCAAGGAGCTCGAGGCCAAGATCATCGAGCTGGACAAGAACCGCAACAACGTGGTCCTGTCCCGCCGTGCCTGGCTGGAGCAGACCCAGAGCGAGGTCCGCCAGACCTTCCTCACCACCCTGCAGAAGGGCCAGGTGCGCTCCGGCGTCGTCTCCTCGATCGTCAACTTCGGTGCCTTCGTGGACCTGGGTGGCGTCGACGGCCTGGTGCACGTCTCCGAGCTGTCCTGGAAGCACATCGACCACCCGTCCGAGGTCGTCGAGGTCGGCCAGGAGGTCACCGTCGAGGTTCTCGACGTGGACATGGACCGCGAGCGCGTCTCCCTGTCGCTGAAGGCGACCCAGGAGGACCCGTGGCAGCAGTTCGCCCGGACCCACCAGATCGGCCAGGTCGTCCCGGGTAAGGTCACCAAGCTGGTTCCGTTCGGTGCGTTCGTCCGCGTGGACGAGGGCATCGAGGGCCTGGTCCACATCTCCGAGCTGGCCGAGCGCCACGTCGAGATCCCGGAGCAGGTCGTCCAGGTCGGCGACGAGATCTTCGTCAAGGTCATCGACATCGACCTCGAGCGTCGTCGCATCAGCCTCTCGCTGAAGCAGGCCAACGAGGCCCTGGGTGCCAACCCGGCCGAGGTCGAGTTCGACCCGACCCTGTACGGCATGGCCGCCTCGTACGACGACCAGGGCAACTACATCTACCCGGAGGGCTTCGACCCCGAGGCGAACGACTGGCTGCCCGGCTTCGAGAAGCAGCGTGAGGAGTGGGAGCGCCAGTACGCCGAGGCGCAGGCCCGCTTCGAGCAGCACCAGGCCCAGGTCATCAAGAGCCGCGAGGCCGACGCCGAGGCCGCTGCCGAGGGTGGCGACGCCGTCGCCGCTGCCGCCGGTGGCTCCTACTCGTCCAGCAGCGACGAGGGCTCGGGCGCCCTGGCCTCCGACGAGGCCCTGGCCGCCCTGCGCGAGAAGCTGGCCGGTGGCCAGAGCTGAGGCTCTCGCCCCCCGCTAGCTGACAGCTAGACGACGGGCCCCACCCGGATCCTCCGGGGGGGGCCCGTCGGCGTTCC
>NZ_JBEPAK010000273.1:0-8803 GCF_040298565.1 Kitasatospora sp. NPDC001539
GGCGCGGGACCTCGGACGAGCCGACGTCCCGCGCCTGTGCGCCGAGCGGGCGAGCTACTCCATGGCGGCCTTGCGGCAGGCGTTGCGCGCGAACTCGGCGGGGACGTAGTCGCTGCGCAGGAGCCGGTAGCACTCCTCGAAGCTCTGCTTGCTCCCGTCGGCGCCGGCCTTGCAGGCGTCCTCCGCGATCTCGTGGTCGACGTCCGGGCTGTTCTCCAGGAGGTAGTAGAAGCAGCTCTGCGGCGTCGCGGCGGCGGCGGGGGCCAGTGCCACGGCACCGCCCAGCGCGAGGGCGAGGACGGAGGCGGCGGCAGCGATGCGTTGCACCGGCTTCATATGGGTCGAATCCCTTGTGTTCGTCACGGCGGTGGTACCGGCGGGTACGGATCGCCCGCAGACTCGGCCCGACCAGGAGTACCGAACGAGCGGGCCGTTGTCCGTCGACGTGCCGAGGGCCCCTGCGAGATCACTCGAAGCGGCCCTGTCCCACAGCGTCCGCCCACCTCCAGCCCGGCTGCCGCGGCTGCCTTAAGTCCCGGAGGCACCCGGCAGGTTGTCCGCGAACCCGGTGCCCCCGGCACGGTCCGCCGCCGGGACCGCCGCCGCTCGTGGACGTTCTTACACGCCTTTGTCATCGCTCTGCCGAACGCCTGACGGACCCCCGGCAAGGTCGTTCCCACAACGCCCGCAGCGCACAGGGAAGAAGGCCCAGCGATGACGACCTCGACCATGACCACCGCGACCACCACCGCCCGTCCCGACGGCACCGCGTCGGGGCGGGGCCGTCGGATCGGCCTGGCCGCCGCCTCTCTGGCCGTCCTCACGGCGGTGCTCCCGCTCACCGCCGTCTCCCCCGCCCAGGCCGCCCCTGCCGGCGTCGAGGGCCGCCCCGCCTGGTGCCCGACCGTGCCCGGGTACCGGGTGGACTGCGCCACGATGCGCCGCCCGCAGGTCGCCGACGAGCCGGGCTTGGGCACCATCGGCGTCAGCTACGCGGTGGTGCGCCACAGCCGCCCCGGCCCGGCCCTGGGCACGGTGGCGCTCAACCCGGGCGGCCCCGGCGAGACCCTGATCGACCGCGCCGAGCAGGTGGCGGGCGCACTCGAGGGTGTCCTGGACGACTACGACCTGCTGCTGCTGGACCCGCGCGGTACCGGTCGCTCCGGTCGGCTGCCCTGTGACGTCACCGAGAGGGACTACCGCTGGGCCCCGCGGGCCGAACAGCGCGAGGCCGTCGCCGACTGCGCCGAGGAACTCGGCCCGCGCGCCCGCGCCTACACCAGCGCGGCCACCGCCGACGACATCGACGCCGCCCGCGAGCGCCTCGGCGTTCCGAGGCTGGTCCTGTACGGCCTCTCGTACGGCACCTACCTGATGCCGGTCTACGCCGACCGCCATCCGGAGCGTGTCGAGAAGATGGTGCTCTCCGGCGCCTACCCCGTCGCCTTCGACTCCCTGGCCCGGCCCGGCGCCCAGCAGGTCTCCCTGACGCTGCGCCGGATCTGCGAGCGCAGCGGCTCCTGCGACGCGGACACCGCGGTGCACGACCTCGCCGCCGTCACCGAGCGGCTGCGCAACCGCCCGCTCAGGGTCACCGCGGCCGTCGGCGGCGAGCGGCGCACCGTGCTCTTGACCGAGGACAAGCTCGCGAACCTGATGTACGAGCCGGCCACCCGCGGCATCGGTCTGCACCCCGGTGGGCCCGGCCTGCTCGGCGCGTTGCCCGCCGCCCTGCACGCGCTGGCCGCGGGCGACGAGGGACCGCTGACCGCCTTGGTGCGCAGCGAGATCGAGAGCACCGGCACCGAGGACCAGGCCTCGTTCCTGGCCGTCACCTGCAACGACTACACCCGCGCCTGGGACCTGGACGCCCCGGTGGCCGAGCGCCGCCGCCAGTACCGCGCCGCGCTGGCCGCCGCCGGCCCGGCCGACTTCGGGGCGTTCAGCGCCCAGGGGTGGGCCGCGGGCCAGACCGACGGCGGGGACAACTGCCTGAACTGGCCGCGCCGGGGCACCGCCCGCCCGCAGCCGACCGACCTCGAGCACCTGCCCGACGTCCCCGTCCTGGTGCTCTCCGGGGACCTCGACACCAACACCCCCGAGGCCAACTCCCGCCTGTCAGCGGCCCAGTTCAAGCGGAGCTCGTTCGTCTCGGTGCCCAACAGCGGACATTTGCCGGAGATGGAGTCCACCGGCTGCGCGGTGGGGATCTCCAGTCACTTCATCCGCACCGGCGAGGTCGGCGACACCTCCTGCGTGAACCGGGTCCCGTCGGTGCCGGTCGTCCCGGTCCCGCGCTGACCCCGCCGGACGGCCGTCCGGGGAACGGCCCTTCCCCGGCCGTCCCCGGGCAGCCGTTCCCCGGACGGCCGGTCGCAGGGCGCCCCCCGGACGGCCGGTCCGCCGACGAACCACCCCCGCCCGGCCGCACCCCACCAGCTCGCAGCGAAGATGACCCCATGACAGATCTCACCGCCGCCCGGCGCACCGTCCTGGTCGTCGAGGACGACCCCGGCGTCCGCAACACCCTCGACCACCTGCTCCGCTTCGAGGGGTACCGGGTGCTCACCACCGCCGACGGCCAGGAGGCCCTGGAACTCCTGGAACACCGGCGCCCCGACCTCGCGGTGGTCGACGTGGTCATGCCCCGGCTGGACGGCCTGGCCCTGTGCCGGATGCTGCGCCGGCGCGGCGACCGGCTGCCCGTCCTGGTCCTCACCGCCCGCCACCAGCTCGGCGACCGGGTCGCCGGGCTGGACGCGGGCGCCGATGACTACCTCGGCAAGCCCTTCGCCACCGAGGAGCTGCTGGCCCGGATACGCGCCCTGCTGCGCCGCACCGAGCCGCCCGGCGGCACCGAGGGCGCCGAACTCGGCCTCGACGACCTGGCCCTGGACCCCTCCGCCCGCCGGGCCCGGCGCGGAGGCCGGCCGCTCGACCTCACCAAGACCGAGTTCGACCTGCTCGAACTGCTGTTGCGCAACCAGGGCTCCGTGCTGACCCGGCACCAGATCTACGAGCGGATCTGGGGCTACGACTTCGACACCGACTCGCGCTCGCTCGACGTGTACATCGGCTACCTGCGCCGCAAGACCGAGGAACACGGCGCGTCCCGGTTGATCCACACCGTGCGCAACGTCGGCTACACCGCCCGGACCGCCTGATGCTGCGCGCCAGGATCGGCCTCGTGGTCCTCGCCTCCGTCCTGCTGGCGATCGCCGTGCCGGTCGTCGCCGCCTACCGCGGCGTCAGCACCCTGGTCGCCGACCAGCTGGACCGCAGTCTGGCGGACCGGGCGGACACCGTCGTCAGCGCCCTGGACCTCGACCGCGTCCCGGCCGCCCGGCCCGACACCGTGGAACAGCTGCTGGCCCCCGACGGCACCGCCCGCCCGCTCACCCCGGGCGCGGCGGCGCTGCCGGTCTCGGACCGGGCCCGGGAGGTGGCCCGCACCGGGCAGGGCTCCCACCAGGAGGACGCTGAGGTCGACGGCACCCCGTACGGCCTGCTCACCAGGGCCCTGCCCGACGGGCGCGGCGCGGTGACGGTCGGGCAGACCTACGCCGGGGCGGCCGCCGTCGACGAGGCCTTCCTGCTCCGGATCACCTGGACCAGCCTCGCCGCGGCCGCCGGTTCCGCCCTGCTCAGCTGGCTCGTCCTCGGCCGCATCCTGCGCCCGGTGCGGCGGCTGGCCCACGCCGCCGAGCACATCACCACCACCCGTGACCTGGCGACGCCGCTGCCCGCCGCCGGACGGGACGAGGTCGGGCGCCTCACCCGGGCCTTCGAGGCGATGGTCGGCGCGCTGCGCCGCTCCCGGGAGCAGCAGCAGCGCCTGGTGCAGGACGCCAGCCACGAGCTGCGCACCCCGCTGACCTCGGTGCGCGGCTGCGCCGAACTCCTCCAGCGGGCGCGCGGGCGGCTCGACCCGGCGGACGAGGAGCAGATCCTCGGCACGCTGGTCACCGAGAGCGTGGCGCTCGACGAACTGGTGCGGGAACTGGTCGAGTTGGCCACCGACCAGTGGACCGCGGAGGACCCGGAGCCGGTCGAGCTGCCGACTGCCGCCGAGGACAGCGCCCGCCGCTTCCGCCGCCGCACCGGCCGAGACATCGCCGTCACCGCCGACGGGCCGGTGCCGGTGCTGGGCCGCCCGCGCGCGGTGCAGCGCTGCGTGGACAACCTGGTCGGCAACGCCGTCAAGTTCAGCCCGGAGGGCACGCCGGTGGAGATCCTGGTGACCGGCACCCGGCTGGCCGTGCGCGACCACGGGCCGGGCATCGCCCCGGGCGACCGCCAGGCCGTGTTCCAGCGCTTCTACCGCGCGGCCGGGACCCAGTCCACGCCGGGCTCGGGGCTGGGCCTGGCCATCGTCGACGACCTGGTCGCCGCCGACCACGGCACCGTCTTCGCGACCGGGGCCCCCTCGGGCGGCGCCGAGGTCGGGTTCGAGCTGCCGCCGGCCCCCGGTGGCTGAGCCGGCGGCTCCGGCCGGCCGGCTCAGGTGATGGGCAGCAGCATGAGCGGCGCCGTGGTGGGGTGCGCGGAGCCGCCCGCCGGTTCGACGGTCACGCCGATGCCGCTCGCACCGTCCAGCGCTCCGGTGAGCAGCAGGCTGCCGTCGCCGGTGGGCAGCAGTCCGGCCGGGCGCATCGTTCCGGCGTCGTCGAACCACAGTTCGTAGGTGGTGCCGGCGGCGGGTGCGGGCATGCCGGAGGCCAGGAATCCGACCTGGCCGCGGCTGTGCGACCACACCACGGTGCCCAGTCCGTTCCCGCCCTGGGCGGCCGCGGTGACGGTGCGGGCGTCGGGTGCGGTGAGCAGGCCGGCCAAACGCTCCTGCTGCTGCTGGAGCGCGGCGGCGCGGGCCCGGGCCTGCTCGGCCTGCTGGTGCTGCTGCACGGCGATGCCGCCGGCGCCGGCGGCGAGTGCCAGGCAGGCCGCGACGGCGAGTTTCGCCCAACCCTTGGCGAGCCGGCCGCCACGGCGCCCCTGGGCGGGTGCGGTGCGCGGCGCGTCCTGGCGCAGCGTGGGCAGCGCGGCCATCACCCGGGCCTTGAGGTCCGGCGGCGGGAGCACTGCCTGGGCCCCGCCGAGCCGTGCCAGGGTCGCGGCGAACTCCGTGACCTCCTGGGCGCAGGCCGCGCACCTGGCCAGGTGGTGCTCGAACTCGGCGCTCTCGTCGGGGTCGAGGGCGTGCGCGGCGTACGCGCCGGTCAGGGTGTGCAGGTCGGCGGTGCTCATGCTCCCACCCCCAGGCAGTCGCGCAGACGGATCAGTGCGTCGCGCATCCGGGTCTTGATCGTGCCCAGCGGTGCACCGAGGACCTCGGCGACCTGCGGGTAGGTGTAGCCGCGGTAGTAGGCCAGTGTCAACGCCTCGCGTTGGAGGTCGGTGAGCGTCTTCATGCACCGGCGGACCTGTTCGCGCTCGAGTCGTCCTTCCACCTGTTCGGCGACGTCGTCGAACGCCGGGGTGTGGGACGCCGCGGCCGCGCGCTGGTCGCGGTCGGCGGCGGCTTGAGCGGAGCGCACGCGGTCCACCGCGCGGCGGTGGGCGATGGTCAGCACCCAGGGCATCACGTCGCCCTGGTCGGCCCGGTAGCGCGCGGCGGTGCGCCACACCTCCAGCATGACCTCCTGCGCGACCTCCTCGGACTGCGCCGGATCCCGCACGACCCGGCGTACCAGGCCCAGCACCGGCGCCGCGATGGCGTCGTAGAGCCGGGAGAAGGCGTCCTGGTCACCACGGGCCACCTGGGTGAGGAGGTCCTTCAGAACAGAGCCCGGCCGCCCCGGGCCGGGCAGGTGGACGACGGCGCTCATCCCGCCGCGCCTGCGGTGCGGCGGGCGGGCGAGGAGCCCAGCGGGCGGACGGCGGACATCACAGGCCTCCAGGGCCATGGCCGGAGCGGCACCCCGGCGAGGTGGACGGAACTGACTGACACGTCTTGTTCGAAGCGCGCGGGGAGCCGGATTGGTCTGCCGGTTCGATCGCGGGCTGCCCCGCCCCACGGACCGAGCCGTGGCCCCGACGCGAGGGGGTCGTGACGCGATCCGTCGGACCGGACCGTGTTCCGCCGGACCGGGCCGTGATCCGCCGGACCGGGCCGTGATCCGCCGGACCGGACCGTGATCCCCCGGGCAGGGCCACGATCCCCCGGTGCCCGTCCGCAGCGGTCTTCGCGGGGCGGATCGGCGCCTACCGAACCGCCACCCATCCGGGACCGCGGGTGTGCCGAATGCGGGATGTGAGCAACGATGCAGCCCAGTCCCCCGGACGTCGCGGCCCCCGACTCGATCGGCTTGTACGGGCCGGCACGGCCGCCGCGACCGGCTGGGCGGCAGCCGCCGCCGCACTGGGTGCCGGGGAGCTGGTCGCCGCCGTCACCGGTCCGGACACCGCGCCGGTCATCGCGGTCGGCTCCGCGGCCATCGACCTGACGCCCACTGCGCTCAAGGAGTACGCCGTTCGGACCTTCGGCACCGATGACAAAGCAGTGCTGCTCGGCGGGATCCACCTGACGACGGCCCTGCTCGCCGCCCTCGCCGGCGTGCTCGCAGCACGCCGGCCGCTCCTCGGCGCGGGGGTCTTCGCAGCCTTCGGCCTCCTCGGCACCTGGGCCGCCCTCGCACGCCCCGCCGCCGACACCGCGGACGCCGCCCCCGCACTCGTCGCTGGCCTGGCAGGCGCCCTCACCGCACACGTCCTCGCCCGCATCCTGCGAGCCACCGACAGGACCGCGGCGACGCGCCCGACCGCACCCGGTGAAGCACCGGAGCAGGACGGGCGCAGCAAGGATCAGACCGCCGGTCCGGTGGTCACTAGCCGACGGGCCGTCCTGGCCGCCACCGGCGGGACGATCGCCGTCGGGGCCCTCGCCGGTGTCGGGGGCCGCAGCCTGTCCGACCACCGCGACGGCACCGGCGCCGCCCGGACCGCCGTCCACATCCCCCCGGCCGCCGCGCCGCTACCGCCGCTGCCCACCACGGTCCACCCGAACGTGCCGGGCCTGTCCCCGTTCGTCACCTCCACCGCGGACTTCTACCGCGTCGACACGGCGCTCACGCTGCCCCGCATCGACCCTCGTCGATGGGCGCTGCACATCCGCGGCATGGTCGACCGCCCCCTGCTCATCACCTTCGACGAGTTGCTGCGCGAACCGCTGGAGGAGCTGGACCACACGTTGTCCTGCGTGTCCAACGAGGTGGGCGGCCCCTACGTCGGCACCACCCGCTGGCTCGGTGCCTCCCTTCCCGCCCTGCTGCTCCGGGCCGGCGTGCGCCCCGGCGCGGACCAGTTGGTCGGACGGTCCCAGGACGGCATGACCATCGGCACGCCCCTGGAATCCGTGCTCGACGGACGCCGCGCGCTGCTCGCCGTCGCGATGAATGGCGAGGCCCTGCCCGTCGCCCACGGCTTCCCCTGCCGCAGCGTCATCCCGGGTTTCTACGGCTACACCTCCGCCACCAAGTGGCTCGTCGACCTGAACGTCACCACCTTCGCCGCCTACGACCCGTACTGGGTACGCCGCGGTTGGGACCGCACCGGAACGGTCCGCACCGCCTCGCGCATCGAGGTGCCGGCGCCGTTCGCCCGCGTCCCCGCCGGGGACGTCACCATCGCCGGCACCGCCTGGGCGACCCACCGCGGCGTCGCCGCCGTCGAGGTCCGCATCGACGGCGGCTCCTGGCAGGAGGCGCTGCTCGCCGCCGACGCCGGAGCGGACCTCTGGCGCCAGTGGTCCTGCACCTGGACCGGAGCGACTCCCGGCACCCACCGGATCGAGGCCCGCGCCACCGACGCCACCGGCAGTGTCCAGACCGCGAACCGGGCCGCCCCCTACCCGGCGGGCGCCACCGGCTGGCACAGCACCGTCGTCACGGTCACCTGAGAACCCTTCAGCCACCCGTCCCACCGGGCGCCGCCCGGCACCGCCCGCCCACGAGGGCGGCCGGCCCACCTCACAAGGAGATCCCTTCCATGTCCGTCACCACCCGCCGCCGCAACACCCTCGCCGCGCTGCTCGCCGCCACCGCGCTCGCGGTCAGCCTCGGCGCCTGCAGCAGCGGCGGCTCCGCGACGTCGTCCTCTTCCAAGGCCCCCGCCCCCGCCCCCGCCGCCACCGCCACCGCCACCGCCACGTCCGCCGATGACGGCGCGGCTTCCGGCGCCGGCGCCGGGATGAGCGACCAGCCGTTCGGCACCGCCTGCGCCGCGGTGCCCAAGGACGGCGCCGGCTCCTTCACGGGCATGGCCAAGGACCCGGTCGCCACCGCCGCCTCCAACAACCCGCTGCTGTCCACCCTGGTGACCGCCGTCAAGCAGGCCGGCCTCGTCGACACCCTCAACTCCGCGCAGAACATCACCGTCTTCGCGCCCACCAACGACGCCTTCGCCAGGATCCCGAAGAAGGACCTCGACGCCGTCCTCGCCGACAAGGACAAGCTCACCAAGATCCTCACCTACCACGTCGTCCCCCAGCGCCTCGCGCCCACCGCCCTCACCGGCGCGCACAGGACCCTCGGGACCGGCGACCTCACCGTCACCGGCACCAGCCCCGACTTCACCGTCAACGACACGGCCAAGGTGCTCTGCGGCAACGTCCGGACCGCCAACGCCACCGTCTACATCGTCGACACCGTCCTGATGCCGACCAGCTGACCGCACCCAGCGCTCCGGCCGGGGGGGCCCCCCCCGGGGGGGGCGGAGGAGACACCCGGCCGGGGGTGCCCCCCGCCCCGGGGGGCGGGGGCGGGCGGCGGGGGCGCTGGGGGGGGGTGGGGGGGGGGGAGGGGGGCGG
>NZ_JBEPAK010000274.1:0-8787 GCF_040298565.1 Kitasatospora sp. NPDC001539
CCGGCGCCGGCGGCCCGCGGCCGGAGGTCGGTCGCGGGCGGAGGCCGGCCCGGTCAATGCCTGGCCAGGACCTCGGTCCGGGCCGTGGTCGGCGCGACCGGCGCCTCGTCATAACCGGGCACGGGCATGGGCGTTGAGGTCCCTCCTCGCCGCAGCAGAGCGCCCAGCGCGGCGATCAGCAGGCCGGTCAGTGCGACCGCCGTCACGAAGGCCAGCGCCGGCCGGTAGCCGTCCAGCTGTGCCTGCGGGCTGTCACCGCCCGCACTGCCGGTCGTGATCATGGCGGTCGCCCCGGCCAGCACCACGGCGGTGCCGACCTGGATCGCGGTGTTCACCAGGCCCGAGGCCAGGCCCTGCTCCTCGTCGGCCACCCCGTCGGTGGCGGCGATGTTCACCGAGGGGAAGGCCAGCGCGAAACCGATGCCGAGCAGCAGCATCGAGGGCAGCACCAGCGTCAGGTAGGAGCTGTGCTCGTCCAGCCGGAGGAACAGGGCGAAGGCCGCGACGAGCGCCAGCAGCCCGATCGGCAGCAGCCGAGCCGTGCCGAAGCGGTCCACGATCGGCCCCATGAACGGCGCCGACAGCGCGATGAACGCACCGGCCGGCAGCAGCCCGAGGGCCATCTGCAGCGCCGACCAGCCGAGCAGGTGCTGGAGGTAGAGCGTGACGACGAACTGGAACCCGCCGTACGCGCCGGTCATCGCGAAGGCGACCGCATTGGCCCGGGCCACCGAGCCGTTGCGGAAGATGCCGAGCCGGACCAGCGGGTGGGCGGCGCGGCTCTCGATCAGCAGGAAGGCCGCGGCCAGCGCGATCACCACGGCCAGCGAGCCGAGGGTGCGCAGGCTCAGCCAGCCGGCGCCCTGGGCCTCGGTGACGGTGAACACCAGGAGCAGGACGGTCGCGGTGCCGGTGATCGCGCCGAACACGTCGTAGCCGCCCTCGGCGCGCTGCTCGGTCGGACGGGGGAGCAGGCGTACCGCGAAGGCGAGGGCGAGCAGGGCGACCGGAACGGGCATCAGGAAGGTCCAGCGCCAGCCGACGGAGGTGAGCAGGCCGCTCAGCACCAGGCCGAGCGAGAAGCCGCTGGCGCCGCAGGTGGTGTAGATCGACAGCGCCCGGTTGCGGGCCGGGCCCTCGGCGAAGGTCGTGGTGATGATCGACAGGCCGGCGGGCGCGGTGAAGGCGGCGCTGACCCCCTTGAGGAAGCGGGCGGCGATCAGCAGACCGCCGTCGTCGACCAGGCCGCCGACGAGCGAGGCGACGGCGAAGGCCGTCAGGGCGACCAGGAAGACCCGGCGGCGGCCGAGCAGGTCGGCGGCGCGACCGCCGAGCAGCAGCAGGCCGCCGTAACCGAGCACGTAGCCGGAGACCACCCACTGCAGGGTGGAGGTCGAGAGGTGCAGTTCGGAGCCGATCGAGGGCAGGGCGACGCCCACCATCGAGACGTCCAGGGCGTCCAGGAACATGGCGGCGCAGAGCACGATCAGGGTGCCCCAGAGGCGGGGTGTCCAGTGCAGCCCGCTGGTTGACGGTGCGTCGGGTGACGTGACGGTCGCGGTGGTCATGGGGAGGACAGTACATGCACGTGCATTCAATGCAAATGAATTAAATGTGAACGCATAAATTGCCGATGCATGTGCTAGGGTCGTCGCGTGGCAGAACTCGACTCCCGGGCGCTCGACTCGCCGACCGACGCCGGTCTGGTCGCGCAGTGGCGCGACCTGCTGGCCCGCCACGCCGCCACCGCCTGCCTGCTCGACCGCGAGCTGGGCGAGAAGTACGGGCTGGGCATGAGCGAGTTCGAGGTGCTGGAGCGCCTGGTGGAAGGGTGCGAGGCCGAGGGCCTTCCCGCGCTGCGGGTGGCCGAGCTGGCGCCCACCGTCCACCTGAGCCAGAGCGCCCTCTCCCGGCTGATCGCCCGACTGGAGAAGGCCGGGCTGGTATCCCGGGCCATGTGCGAGAGCGACCGGCGGGGGATCATGCTGACCCTCACCGAGGCCGGGCGGGAACGCTACGAGCAGGCCAGGCCGCTCCACCGTGAGGTGCTCGCGCTCACCCTCGTCGGGGAGATCGGGCCGGTCTGCTCGGAGCCCTCCACGGACTGACCGGGCGTCCGTGCCGCCTCTGTCAGAACTGCGAGTTGAGCCCCGGAGCGACGGCCAGCAGGACGGCCGCGGCGGGCGCGGCGAGGGCGAACAGGGTCAGCCGCAGCCGGTGCGGCACCGACAGCCTCGGACGGCCGGCGAGCAGTCGGTCGACCCGCTTGGGGGACTGCGCCAGGCCGGGCGGACAGGAGCCGAACACCCCGCGGTCCAGGTTGAGTTCGGCCAGCGCTTGGGCGGTGGTGTGCCGACCGTGGCGGCGGGCGGCCCGGTCGTCGGCCGCCAGCTCGATCAGTTCCTCGACCTGGTCCCGGAAGGCGCTGAAGACGCCGACGCCGGGGAAGCCGGCGGCCAGCGCCTGGGCGACCTGCTGGAGCAGGTGGTGCCGGGCCCGGACGTGACCGCGCTCGTGGCTCAGCACGGCCGCCAACTCCCGGTCGGTGAGCTGCTGGAGAGCGCCGGTGGTGACGACCAGGCGGGAGTCCGGGCCGGGCAGTGACCAGGCTTCGGGGCGGACGTTCTCCAGCACCACCAGCCGCTCCCGGCGGCTCCGCGCGGCCGAGATCGCCTCGGGCAACTCCGGCGCGCGCGTCGACAGTTGGGCGTGCCGTCGATTGCGCAGCGCCTTCGCCGCCCGGGCCTCCCGGGTGAGCACCAGCACCGTCCGCAGGGCGCCCGCCGCCAGGACGACGGCGCACAGCCGGCCCCAGCCCTCGGCGTCCTGCAGACCGTACGCGGCCTCCACGCCGTGCGGGGCGCCGGCGAACACCAGCGCGCGCAGCTCGGGCATGGCGGCGGAGGCCGCGAGGACCAGGCCCAGCGCGCAGCACAGCAGCACGGCCGTCACCAGGCACTGCCACACCAGCAGTGCCAGCACGGGCTCGCGCTCGACCCACCGGGCCCGGGCCAGCCGGCGGGGCGCGACGGTCGAGAGCAGCAGCCCGAGCAGCAGCAGGCAGATCAGGGCGGTCATCCCATGGACTCCCCGGGTACGCGCGGAGCGCGGCAACGCGCTCCCTGCCAACCTATGCGCTGTCGACGTCCCGTGGAACGGCTTTCGACGAGCCAGTGACCAACGCCACGCGCGGGTGCGGCGCTTGGGGAGCGTCCGGCGGCCGCGGGGAGCGGGCGGGCCGGCCCCGCACGGCCGGGCCGGCGCCTCATGGTCAGGCGGCCGTCACATGGTCAGGCCGGCGTCACACGGCAGGCGGCCGTCACATGGTCAGGAGCATGGCGAACATGCCGATGCCCATGGTGAGCCGGCAGGCCTGCGGCAGGCCGGAGGTACCGAGCACCAGGGTGCCGGCCGGCAGCAGCCGGGCGCCGGCCCACAGGGAGTAGCCGCCGAAGTAGAGCAGGAGGGCACCGGTCAGCAGCGGCGCTCCGAGCACGGCGGCGTGGTGGTGGTGCCCCACCGGGGAGGCGGTCATCGCGAGCGCGGTGTACGTCATGGCGAGCGCGCCGATGGCATGGTGCAGCCGGTGCGCTCGGCCGGTCGGTGCGTACAGCGCGGCGAGCAGGAAGGCGGCGGCGGGGAGTCCGAACAGGCCGGCCCAGACGACGGCGGGCACGGTCGCTCCGGTGACGGCCATCGCCGCCATGCCGAAGCCCATCAGGGCTTCGGCCGCGTCGGACTCCCGGGCATGCCGCCGACGGCCGGGGTCGGCGCCAGGGGCGGCGTTCCGCAGGCGGGTCAGGCAGTGGACGCCGGCGGCGGCGGTGACGAGGGCGAGGAGCCAGTCGACCAGGTTCGGTCCGGACAACGGCAACCTCCCGGGGCGACGGGCGCAGCGACGGTCGTCCGGCCATGATCACCGCTGCCGCCCCGGCGTGGACAGGCGCGTGCGGGGGCGCACAGTGGTGCCCGCTGTGGTGCGGCCCCTTTCTCACCACCCGCCGACCCGGCCGCAACCGGGCTCCTCGCACCGCGACCCGCTCCCCGCACCGCGACCCGGCCCTCCGCACCGCGGGGCGCACTGCGGCGCCACGCGCTCCGTACGCCGACCCGGCCCGACCGCCGCCCGGGCCCGCTCAGCCCTGGAGCCGGCCCGAGGCGACCACCCGGCGGAGGAACTGTCGGGTCCGCTCCTCGCGCGGATCCCCGAACACCTGCTCCGGCGGCCCCTGTTCGAGCACCACCCCGCCGTCCAGGAAGCAGACCCGGTCGGCGACCTCCCGTGCGAAGCCCATCTCGTGGGTGGAGAGGACCATCGTCATGCCCTGCTCCTTCAGGTCCCGGACCACCGACAGCACCTCGCCCACCAGGACCGGGTCGAGCGCCGCGGTGATCTCGTCGAGCAGCAGCAGCCGGGGGCCGGCCGCCAGCGCCCGGACGATGGCGACGCGCTGCTGCTGCCCGCCGGAGAGCCGGTCCGGGTACTCCTTCGCCTTGCCCGCCAGCCCGAGCCGGTCCAGCAGTTCGAGCGCCCGCGCCTCGGCCTCGGCCCGTCCGACCCGGTGCACCCGACGCGGTGCGAGCGTGATGTTCTCCAGCACCGTCATGTGCGGGAACAGGTTGTACGACTGGAACACCACCCCGATCCTGCGGCGCACGGCGTCCTCGTCCGCGCGCGGGTCGGTGATCTCCTCGCCGTCCAGGAAGATCGCCCCGTCGTCGATCCCCTCGAGCAGGTTGACGCACCGCATCAGCGTCGACTTCCCGGAGCCGGACGCCCCGATCAGCGCCGTCACCGAGTGTTCGGGCACCACGAGGTCCACGTCGCGCAGCACCACCTGGCCGCCGAAGGTCTTGCGCACCGACTCCAGCCGGAGCACCTCCGTGCCGCTCATACCGCCCCTCCCTGCAGCTGCCGGCGGTTCATCCGGGTGGTCAGCCAGTCGGCGACCCGGGTCAGCGGAACGGTCAGCGCGATGAACACCAGCCCGGCCACCAGGTACGGCGTGAAGTTGAAGGAGCGCGCCGCGATGATCTTCGCGGCGTACACCGCGTCGATCGCCCCGCCGATCGAGACCAGCCCGGTGTCCTTCTGCAGGCTGACCAGGTTGTTGATCAGCGGCGGCACCACCCGCCGCACCGCCTGCGGCAGCACGACGTACCGCATCGCCTGGGCGTTGGTCAGCCCCAGGGACCGCGCGGCCGCCCGCTGACTCGGGTGCACCGACTCGATGCCCGAGCGGAACACCTCCGAGACGTACGCCGAGTACGTCAGCACCAGCGCCGCCCCGCCGAGCAGCAGCGGATCGGTGGTCACCCCGCTGAGCCGCAGCGCCGGAACCCCGGTGATCATCACCAGCAGGCAGATGATCATCGGCAGGCCGAGGAAGAAGTCGACGTACACGGTGGCCAGCAGTCGCACGGGCAGGAACACCGGCCCGCGCAGCGTCCGCAGCACCGCGAGCAGCAGGCCGAACACCAGGATCAGCGCCCCGCAGCCGAGCATCAGCTCCAGGTTGAGCCGCAGGCCCTTCAGGACCTCCGGAAGCGCCTGGCGGGCGTAGTCCGCGTTGAAGAA
This sequence comes from Kitasatospora sp. NPDC001539, assembly GCF_040298565.1. Classification (NCBI taxonomy): domain Bacteria; kingdom Bacillati; phylum Actinomycetota; class Actinomycetes; order Kitasatosporales; family Streptomycetaceae; genus Kitasatospora; species Kitasatospora sp. NPDC001539. The sequence goes on from NZ_JBEPAK010000274.1 coordinate 5,579, forward strand.
GGCCTTCCGCGTCACCTCCCAGCCGGGGGAGTTGACGACCAGCAGGTACAGCGCCGCCGCCGTCACCACGGTCGAGGCCGTCGCCACCAGCGCCGAACGCCGGGCCCGGCGGCGCCGGTACGCCTGGTGGGCCAGCCGCCGCGCCGACGGGCGGTACCCGTCGTCGTCCTGCTCCGGGGGACCGGTCAAAGTGACCGGGCCGGCCGGCCGCGCGTCCCCGCTCACTTCAGGACCGGTGCCGAGACGGCGTCCGACAGCCACTGCTTCTCCAGCTTCGCCAGCGTCCCGTCCGCCCGCAGCGCGTCCACCGCCCGGGACACGCAGGAGGTCAGCTGCGAGCCCTTGTCCAGCACCAGGCCGAACTGCTCGCTCCCGGAGGCGGCCTCGAACTGGCCCACCACCTGGGCCTCCGGCACCTCGGCGCCGGTGATGTAGAAGGCCGTCGGCAGGTCCACCACCAACGCCTCCACCTGGCCGTTCTTCAGCGCGGCCTTCGCCAGGTCGTTGGAGTCGAACACGGCCGGCCGGTTGTTCGGCTTGATGGTGCCGGTGATGGTGTCCAGGCTCGTGGTGCCGACCTGCGCACCGAGCTTGGTGTCCTTGAGGTCCGCGATGCTCTTCGCGTTCGCGGCCTTGGAGTTCTTCAGCGCGATGACGGCCTGACGCACGTCGTAGTAGCCGGAGGAGAAGTCCACCGCCTGCTTGCGCTCGTCACTGATGGACACCTGGTTGATGTCGAAGTCGAAGTCCTTGGCACCCGGCGCGGTCGCCTTGCCGAACGGCGAGACCACCCAGCCGACCTTCTCCTTCGGGTAGCCCAGCTTCTCCGCCACCGCGTACGCCACGGCCGACTCGAAGCCCTTGCCGTTCTCCGGCTTGTCCTCGGAGAACCACGGGTCGTAGGCCGGCTGGTCGGTGCCGACGGTCAGCTTCCCCGCCGTGCGCGTGGCCAGCGCGCCGGGCGCGCAGGCCGCCGCCGCACCCGCCGTCCCCGAGGCGGCGGACCCGCCGGACCCGGCCTGCTGCGGCGCGCACGAGGTCAGCGCGGTGGCGGCGATCACCAGGGCGGCGAGGGGCAGTGCGGCGGACGGCTTGCGGAGGGTCATGGCAGCGCTCCAGAGGAAGGACCGGGCAGGGCGGCGAAGCGGGACGGGGTGGAAGAGGAAGGGCTCGGCGCCGCGGGCGGGGCGGGACGCGTCCCGGCGGGTCACTTCCCCGGTGGCGGCGCCGGGACACACACGGCATGGTCGGCGTACGGGCCCGCGTGCGCGGGGTCCTCGGGCCGGCTCGACAGGGCGGCGAATCGACACGGTGGCGGACCGCCGACCGCGGCCGGCTCGGCAGCGTGACAGGGGCGGCGGCGCGACCGGGTCAACACCAGGGACGACAGCGGTCGCCGCGGCCGCCCGCGCGACAGCGACGGCCGGTCTGCCGACGCGCCGTCTGCCGACGGGAGCGCGGCCGGTACGGGCCGTCGTGGCGTTCGGCCACCGTGATCACCGCCGGGAACATGCCGGGAGGTTCGCATCAGAGCAGCACATCTGTCCAGGACATCCAGATCAGTGTCCACATGCCGGACTGCGGTTCCCGGCGCAGGATTTCGGGCTGTGGCGCCAGGACGCCGGAGCTTTGTCCGTCCGACCCCCCTTGAACGGGAGAACCTTTCGTATCTATGGTGTCCTCGTTGAATAACTCCTGCCGAAGTGAGTCCACGATGCAGAATCTTTCGCCAAGGCTCGCTGCGGCGGCCGACGCCCCGGTTTCGACCCTCGCCGCCCACCCGGCGTGGCTGCGCCTGAAGGAAGCCGTCGAGGCGCTGCGCCCGCTGCAGTCCAAGGACGGTTCGATCGACCTGTCCGCCGTCCAGCGGCACACCGTCGACCCGCTGGTCGCGACCGTCCGGGCCGCCGTCAAGGAACTCGCCCCGAACTTCCCGCACGACGCCGCGTACCTGGCGGCCGTCGACGCGGACCTGGCCAAGTGGGCCGACACCGGCTTCCGGGAGCCCGACTTCCTGGACTCGCTGCTCGCCTTCCAGCCCGCCGACCAGCGCGAGGACGGCCTGGAGCACCTGGTCGTCTTCCCGATGTACACCCAGAACGGGAACCCGGACCGCAACCTGGAAGCCGTGCTGCTGCGCGTCGTGTGGCCCGACTGGCTGGCCGAGCTGGAGCGCACCCGCTTCGACAACCCGATGTTCGTGCCGATCACCTTCACGGACTTCACGGCCGGCTACGACACCAACTCCGCCGTCCTCTTCCCCGAGACGGTCGCCGTCCGCAAGGCGCCGGAACGTTTCACCTGGGGTGGCATCTTCTGCGACCGCGAGGCCGCCCGCTTCCGCGCCGTCACCACCAGCGCCGTCCAGCAGCTCGGCCTGGAGATCCCGGCCGACGCCGAGGGCCTGCTCGAGGACCAGCACCGCGCCCAGGAGACCTTCGTCCTCTGGGACCTGGTCCACGACCGCACCCACAGCCACGGCGACCTGCCGTTCGACCCCTTCATGATCAAGCAGCGCAGCCCGTTCTGGATGTACGGCCTGGAGGAGCTCCGCTGCGACCTCACCACCTTCAAGGAGGCGGTGAAGCTCGAGGCCGAGGGCAACCCGCACGCCCGCGACGTCCAGTACGCGATCCTCTTCGACCGCCTGTTCCGCTTCCCGGTCACCGGCGACCGCGTCCGCAACTACGACGGCCTCGGCGGCCAGCTGCTCTTCGCCTACCTGCACAAGCACGACGCGCTGCGCTGGCGCGACAACCGCCTCAGCATCGACTGGGACCGCGCCCAGCAGGTCACCAACGCGCTCTGCGGCGAGATCGAGACCCTCTACCGCGACGGCATCGACCGGCCCAAGCCGGCCCACTGGATCGCCGCCTACCAGCTGGTCTCCCGCTACCTCACCCCGCACCCGGCCTCCACCTGGGCCAAGGGCCCGGAGGCGCTGCCGCTCGACATCACCGACGGCAAGGCCCTCAACAAGGCGCTGTGCGACGCCGTGCTCCCGGACGAGTTCCCGCTGAGCATGTTCTACGAGGCCCTGTCCAAGAAGCTCAGCGGCGTCATCGCCGCCACCGCCGGCATCACCGGCGCCGGTATCCAGGGAGTTGCCGCGTGACCACCACCACCCCCGACACCAAGCTGGCCGGCAAGGTCATCGCCGTCGCCGGGGCCAGTGGCCCGGCCGGGCCGGCCGGGGGGGGGCGCCGGGC
>NZ_JBEPAK010000275.1:0-8767 GCF_040298565.1 Kitasatospora sp. NPDC001539
TCCGATCTGCCGGAACGGGTTGAGAGGCCCTGTCGACCCACCCCCCCCGGTCGACAGGGCCTCGTTTCTGTTTCCGTCGGGGTCGGCCGTTCGGTCCCCGCCGGCTGCGCGGCGCCCGAGGCGCAGGGCGCGCGGGGTGCGCACCCGGCGCTTCCACTGGGCGCACGCCCCTGCCGCGCACCCGATGCATCAGCGGACGGGGATCTCCAGGACCACCTTGGTCCCGCCGTTCGGGCCGGCCACCATGTCGAACGTGCCGCCGAGCTCCCCGGTGGCCAGCGTGCGGACGATCTGCAGACCGAGGTTCCCCGCCGTCTTCGGGTCGAACCCCTCCGGCATGCCCCGGCCGTCGTCCTGGACGGTGATCAGCAGGTACTCCTCCGGCCGGGCGCCGCCGTTCCAACTGTCCGACCAGCCCATCCCGGTCGCCGGGGCCCGGCCGCGCAGGGCGCTCACCTCCAGGTTCCCGGAGGCCGTCGGGCCGAACGCGTGCTCCAGGGCGTTCTGCAGCAGTTCGGTCAGCACCATCGACAGCGGGGTGGCCACCTCGGCGGAGAGGATGCCGAAGCTGCCGGTGCGGCGGGTCGCCACCCGGCCGTCCTGGGACAGCTCCATCACCATCGCCAGCACCCGGTCGGCGATCTCGTCGAAGGCCACCCGCTCGTCCAGCCCCTGGGAGAGCGTCTCGTGCACGATCGCGATCGAACCGACCCGGCGCACCGCCTCGTCCAGCGCGGCCCGGCCGGACTCCGACTCCATCCGGCGGGACTGCAGCCGCAGCAGGGCGGCCACGGTCTGCAGGTTGTTCTTCACCCGGTGGTGGATCTCCCGGATGGTGGCGTCCTTCGTCATCAGCTCGCGGTCGCGGCGGCGCAGCTCGGTGACGTCCCGGCAGAGCACCAGCGAACCGGTCAGCGTGCCCTTGGGCTTGAGCGGGATGGCGCGCACGGTCACCACTCCGCCCTGCGCCTCCACCTCGGTCTGCCGGGGCGCCCAGCCGCTGGCCAGCTTCACCAGCGCCTCGTGGACGGCCGAGCGGGACGGCGGCGCGAGGTCGGCGGTGGTCCGGCCGAGGTGGCTGCCCACCAGGTCCGTGGTGAGGCCGAGCCGGTGGTAGGCGGAGAGGGCGTTCGGGCTGGCGTAGGTGACGATGCCGTCCGCGTCCAGCCGGATCAGGCCGTCGCCGACCCGGGGCGCGGCGTCCATGTCGGCCTGCTCGACGCCGGGGAACGGGAAGCTGCCGGCGGCGATCATCTGGGCCAGGTCGGAGGCGCTCTGCAGGTAGGTGAGTTCCAGCCGGCTGGGGGTGCGGACGGTCAGCAGGTTGGTGTTGCGGGCGATCACCCCGAGCACCTTGCCCTCGCGCCGGACGGGGATGGACTCGACCCGGACCGGGACCTCCTCGCGCCACTCCGGGTCGCCCTCGCGCACGATCCGCCCCTCGTCGAAGGCGGCGTCCAGCAGCGGACGGCGGCCGCGCGGGACGAGGTGGCCGACCATGTCGTCCTGGTAGGAGGTGGGGCCGGTGTTGGGCCGCATCTGCGCCACCGAGACGTAGCGGATGCCGTCCCAGGTGGGGATCCACAGCACCAGGTCGGCGAAGGAGAGGTCGGAGAGCAGCTGCCACTCCGAGACCAGCATGTGGAGCCATTCCACGTCGGCCCCGGTGAGGGTGGTGTGGCGGCGGACGAGTTCGTTCAGCGAGGGCACATGGCGAGCGTAGCGCCGCCGGTCGGGGCCGGGCGCGGCGGACCGGAGGGCGGACCTCCGGAGGCGGGCGGGGCCGGGCAGGGGCGGGGCCGGGGCGAGCGCCCGGCGGGGCCGGGCAGGGGCGGGGGCGGCGCGGCTCCGGGGCCGTCCGGGCGGCCAGCAGGTTGTTTAGACCAATTTCCGGTCCGGCCTGGACAACTCAGATTGGTCTAGTCCACAATGGAAGGGCACCAAGGAGAGGCCACCGCGCAACCGCCCTGACCGCGCGCGGCCCCTCCTCGGTCGGACACCGCCGAGCGAGGACCCCGCACAGTCCTCGCCCGCCCCCGGTGCCCGACGACAGCTCCGGGCTGCGGTGCCGCACGGGTTGAGGGTCCCGTGTCGGCGCCGTGGCCCGTAGTGCTGTCCGGGGTGTTCCTCCCCCGCCCCCCTTCCCCTTGACCGCGTTCCGCCGCTCAAGCGGCCGGTTCCCCGTCCACAGCCTGTGGACGGGGAACCGGCCGGCGCGCGACGCTCAGTGGGTCTCGGTGACCTTGGCCAGGGCGCGCGGGGCGTCCGGGTCCTGGCCGCGGGCGATGGTCACCTCGTAGGCCAGCTGCTGCAGCGGCAGGATCTCCAGGATCGGCTGGAGCTCCTCGGGCACGCCGGGCGGCAGCGCGAAGCCCGCCGAGGCGGCGTCCACCTGGGCCTGCTGGCCGATCACCACGAGGTCCGCACCGCGCCCGCGCAGCCGGTCCAGCACCGGCTGCAGGGCCTCGCCGCCCTTGCCGTCCGGAACGATCGCGATGACCGGGGAGACGTTGTCCACCATGGCCAGCGGACCGTGCAGCAGGTCGGCACCGGAGAACGGGCTGGCCGGGATGTACGTCGTCTCCATCAGCTTGAGCGCCGCCTCGCGGGCCGTCGGGTAGCCGTAGCCGCGCGAGGTGATGACCAGGCGCTGGGCGAAGCGGTAGCGCTCGGCCAGCGCCCGCACCTCGGCCTGCCGCTCCAGCACTCCGGCGGCCAGGGCCGGCAGCCCGGCGGCGGCCGACCCGTCCCCGCCGCGCAGACCCTCGACCAGCAGGTAGAGCGCCAGCAGCTCGGCGGTGTAGGTCTTGGTGGCCGGCAGCGCCTTCTCCGGTCCGGCCAGCACGTCGATGTGGAACTCGGAGACCTCGGCCAGCGGTGAGTCGGGGTTGTTGGTGACGGCGAGGGTGATCGCCCCGGCCTCCCGGGCGGCCTTGGTGGAGGCGACCAGGTCGGGCGAGCCGCCGGACTGGCTCACGGTGACGGCCAGGACGTCGGTGAGGTCCGGCTTGGCGCCGTACGCGGTGATGGTGGACATCGAGGTCAGGCCGGCCGGCTTGCCGAGCAGGATCTCGACCAGGTACTTGGCGTAGAGCGCCGCGTTGTCGGACGTGCCGCGCGCGGTCAGCAGGACGAAGCGGGGGCTGCGGGCGGCGATCGCGGCCGCGATCCCGCGGATCTTCGGCGCGCCCTCGTCGAGGATGCGCCGGAGGACGGCCGGCTGCTCGGCCATCTCCGCCGCCATGATCCGGCCGGGGACGGAAGCAGTCTGCGGGTCGGACATCTGGGTGTGCCTCCGATGAGATGGGTCGACCCCGTCCGGGCGGTCGCCCGACGGGGACCTCTACGGCGGCGAGTCCGCACACTCGCTGCGGCTTGCTGGCTTGCTGGCTTGCTGGCTTGCTGGCTTGCTGGCTTGCTGGCTTGCTGGCGCAATCCTACGAGGGCGCCTGCGGCCGAGCACCCCCGAAGCGCCCGGCCGCACGGTCCTCGCGGCGGTCCGGCGAGGGCGTGCGGCGGCGGGCGGGGCGGCGGGCCGGGCGGTGGCGTTCCGGCGTCAGGACGCGTTGTTGATCAGCTGGTCGATCGCGGCGTCGGCGTCCTTGGTGGCCTGGTCGACGGACTTGCCCTTGAGGATCGCGGCCAGCATGTCGGGAATGATCTTCTGCTTCTCCACCGCGCCCCAGCCGGGGGCCAGCGGGGTGAACCAGGCGTCCGGGACGGCGTTGGCGGCCGCGGCGGTGGTGGCCTTGTTCTTCAGCGGGTTCAGCTGGGTGAGGTTGTTCGGCAGGATGTCCTTGTCGGCCAGCGCCTGCTCGGACTTGGCGCTGGTGAACATCCGGATCCAGTCGGTGGCCGGCCCCGGCTGTGCGGACTTGGCGGTGACCGCGAGGTCGGAGCCACCGATGAAGGTGGGCAGCGGCTTGCCGTCCGGGCCGGGCATGGTGGCCACCTTGACGACGTCCTTGAGGCTCGGGTCGCCGGTGACGGGCGCGGTCACGCTGGCCGCCTCGAAGCCGTTGCCGTAGAAGGCGGCGGCGTGCCCGCGGGCCATCGACTCGAACTGGTTCTGCTCGTTCACCGTCAGGTCGCCCTTGTTGTACTTGCGCACCAGGTCGACGAAGTGGCTGATGCCCTGCTGGGACTTGGGGTCGTGCAGGGTGCCGTGCCAGTTGCCGGAGCTGTCGAACCTGGCGATGCTGCCGCCGTACGCGGCGACGTAGCTCATCGCGGCGTACCAGTACGGGCCGGGCAGGTACAGCGGCGAGAAGGTCCGGTCGGACTTGCTCCGGTCCGCGATCCGGTCCAGTGCGGCCAGCAGGTCGCTCTCCGTCCTCGGGAAGTCCGCGCTGCCGGTGGCCTGCTGGAAGGTGGCGGAGTTGTAGACGGCGACCCGGGCGCCCGCGTAGTACGGCACGCACCACAGCTTGTCCTGGTAGGTGCAGGTGTTGGCGAGCGCCTTGATCCAGCTGTCGGAGTTGTCGAAGGTGGTGCGGTCGACCGCGGCGAGGGCGCCGGACAGCACGTACTTCATGGTCTCGGTGTTGCCGAGCTCGACCACGTCGGGGGCGTTGCCGGCGGCGAGGGCCTTGTCGAGCTTGCCGACCTTGTCGGCCCAGCCCTGGTAGGCGAGCTTGAGGCTGACGCCCGGGTACTTCGCCGCGAACTCGTCGTTGACCCGCTGCACGAGGTCGGGCCAGTTCTTCTGGGCGTCGTCCATCAGCCAGACGGTCACGGTGCCGGTGGCGGACTTCGGATCGGCGGAGGATCCCCTGCCGTCCGCCGAGGGCGAGCCGGACGAGGAACAGGCCGTCAGTCCGGCCGCCAGGGCGGCGATCGCGAGCGCGGACACGAGCTGACGCTTCATCACGCCATCCTCCGAGGGTTGTTCAAGAACGGTGGTGCCCGCCGACAGCGTGATTGGCGCCCGCGGCGGAGAGTCCGGGCGGGGCGGCGAAGAGCGTCGAGGAGGGCGCGATACCAGATCCGGCGACGGTCACGTCCCAACCGGATGCATGGACTCTGGCCTAGACCAAGTGCGGTGTCAACGGCCAACAGGCCTTGTCACCAAGGCCGTTGCAGAGCCGTTGTACCGCGTGGCGATCAGTCGCCGGGTCGTCACCCTCAGTGGGACTTAAGGGCGATTTAAGCCCCTCTTGAGGGAGCACCGTCATATCGCTGACGATCACTCAAATCTCCTGCCCCGAAGGGGGAAACGGATCGGGAACGGGCCGGACAACGGAACGGGCCCGCCATGCGCCATGCGCATGACGGGCCCGTCCACCGACGCCCCCGGTACCCCGCCGAAGGCGTCGCGTCCGTCGGTTCAGCCGATCGCTCCCGGCTGCCCGGTGAGCACCTCCACGGCCGCCAGCCCGCAGACCCGGGCGGCGCCGTGGGTGGAGATGTGCAGCGCGCCGATCGGCTCCGACTGGGGCAGCCCCATCTCCACCACCGCGGCGTCCGGCCGGGCCGCCACCAGTCGGCCCAGCGCGGCGGACATCCAGGCGTGCCGGTGCGCGTCCCGGACCACCAGCACCAGCCGGCGGTCCTCGGCGCCGGCCACCACCTCGGCGACCAGGGCGTCCAGCAGTTCGGGGGTGGCCTCGGCGGCCGACACCTCGCGGGTGCGGGTGCCGGGGAAGCGGTCGGCCAGCATGCCGGCCACGCCCCAGGGGGTGACGTCGCCGACCGCGATGTTCGGCTCGTCCGAGAACGAGGCCACGTACGGGCGCTCGCTCACCGGCAGCACCTCGCGGCCCGGCGCCCGGACCACCCTCAGCGCCCGGCGCGCGGCCCGCAGGCCGACCGCGAGGTCCGGCTCCGCCCGCTCGCCCTGGGCCGAGATCCGGCCCCAGCTGCCCAGCGCCCGGACCCGGTCGGCCGCGTCGGCCAGCCGCTCCTCGGAGAGCCTGCCGGAGCGCACGCCCGCCACGATGGCGTCGCGCAGCATCAGCACCGTCTCCTCGTCGGCCAGCCCGCCGCCGACGCAGATCGCGTCCGCGCCGGCCGCCAGCGCCAGCACGGTGCCCTGCCCCATGCCGAAGGTGTCGGCGATGGCGCCCATCTCGATGGCGTCGCTGACGACCAGTCCCTGGTAGCCGAGGCCGCCGTCGGCCGGGGCGGCGCGCAGCAGGTCGCGCAGCACCGTCGGGCTCAGGGTGGCCGGCAGTTCCGGGTCCAGCGCGGGGATCATGATGTGGGCGGTCATCACGGCCTTGGTGCCGGCCGCGATCGCGGCCTGGAACGGCACCAGGTCACGGGCGCGCAGCACGTCCAGGTCCACGTCGATGACCGGCAGGCCGTGGTGGGAGTCCACGGCGGTGTCGCCGTGGCCGGGGAAGTGCTTGGAGCAGGCGGCCACGCCGGCCGACTGGAGGCCCTCCACCCAGGCGGCGGTGTGCCGGGCGCACAGCTGGGGGTCGGCTCCGAAGGAGCGGACGCCGATCACCGGGTTGCGCGGGTTGGAGTTGACGTCGGCGGTGGGCGCCCAGTTGTAGTTGACGCCGGCCGCGGCCAGCGCCCGGCCCAGCTCGCGGGCGACGTCCCGGGTCAGCGCGGGGTCGTCGATCGCACCGAGCGCGAGGTTGCCGGGCCAGGAGGAGCCGGAGCCCGATTCCAGCCGGGTGACGTCGCCGCTCTCCTCGTCGATGGCGATCAGCAGGTCGGGGTTCTCCGCGCGCAGCGCGCGGGTGAGCGCGGAGAGCTGGTCGAGGTCGACCACGTTGCGGTCGAACAGGGCGACCGAGCCGAGCCCGGCGGCCAGGTGGCGGCGCAGCCACTCCGGCGGTTCGGTGCCGACGAAGCCGGGCTGCAGGACGGTCAGGGCGTCGCGGTGCAGCTGGTCGCTGTCCGGGGCGGTGGGAACGAGGATGCTCACGGTGGCTCAGCCCTTCACGGCGCCGTCGGTCAGACCGCCGACCGCCTTGCGCTGCAGGAAGATGAACAGGATCAGCACGGGGATGGCGAACATCGTGGAGGCCGCCATGGTGGCGCCCCAGTCGTTGCCGAAGGCCGTCTTGAAGGAGGACAGCCACAGCGGGAGGGTCTTGCCCTGCTCCTTGTTCAGCCACAGCACGAGCGGGAACTCGTTCCACGCCGTGATGAAGCCGAACAGCGAGGTGGACATCAGGCCCGGGGCCAGCAGCGGGAAGATCACCTTCACGAAGGCCTGGGTGCGGGTGCAGCCGTCGACCATCGCCGACTCCTCCAGCTCCTTCGGCACCGCGGCGATGAAGCCGCGCAGCGTCCAGATGGTGAAGGGCAGGATCATCATCATGTAGAAGAGGGTCAGCGGCACCAGGCTGTTCAGCAGGTCGTTGTCCCGGGAGATGATGTACGCCCCGACGGTCATGACCTCCCAGGGCGCCATCTGCGCCATCATGATCACCAGGACGAAGGTCTTGCGGCCGCGGAACCTCATCCGCGCGATCGCGAAGGACGCCAGGGTCGCGATCACCAGCGAGATCAGCACCGCGCCGACGGTCACGGTGATGCTGTTGGTGGTGTACGTCCAGAAGTCCGGGGCGTTCACCGCGGTGGTGAAGTGCTGGAAGGTCCCGTCGAAGGGGACGAAGACCGGCGTCTTGCTGATGATGTCGCGGTCCTGCTTGAACGCGGTCGCGATCATCCAGTAGACGGGGAAGATGAAGAAGACGATGAGGACGACCGCGATCACGTTCGGCCAGGTACGTCCGAAGAGAGAGCGCCTCACAGCTCGTCCTCCTGCTTGATCATGATGCGGAAGTAGTACGCCATCAGCACGCCCAGCATCAGGATGGTGAGCACCGCGATCGCGGCGCCGACGCCGTAGTGCTGGCTGCCGGAGCCCTCCAGGAAGGCGTGGACGGGCAGGGTCCGGGTGAGCTTCTCGGGGCCGCCGCCGTTGATCGCGTAGACCTGGGTGAAGGACTTGAACACCCAGATGACCTCGAGGAAGGTCGTGGCCAGGAAGAACGGCTTCAGGTTGGGGAAGATCACCGCGCTGAAGATCTTCAGGGAGCCGGCGCCGTCCATCCGGGCGGCCTCGTACAGCTCCCTGGGGATCGTCGTGAGCCCGGCGTACATGTTGAACGCCACGAAGGGGATCGACATCCAGACGATCAGCAGGATGACGACGAAGAAGGTCGAGTACTCGTCGCTCATCCAGTTGTAGTGCGCCATCGAGTGCCAACCGAGCTGGTCCAGGAACCAGTTGACGACACCCCACTGCTCGTCGAACAGCCAGGTGTAGACGGTGGTCGCGGCGACCACCGGCATGGCCCAGGCCATCAGCAGCGCGATCGACAGCGCCAGGCGCATCTTCTTGCCCAGGTGGTTGAGCAGCAGGCCGGTGAGGGTGCCGCCGACCATGATCAGCACCACGTTGACCAGGGTGAAGGCGACGGTGCGCCCGGTGACCGACCAGAACTCGGGGTCGGTCAGCTGCTCCTTGTAGTTGTCGAAGCCGGTCCACTCGGTCAGGTGCATGACCAGCTGGCGCCGGTTGAGGTTCTGGAACGACAGCAGGACGGTCTTCAGCAGCGGCCAGCCGAGCAGCAGGATGGTCGCCACGACGGCCGGCAGCAGCAGCAGGTACGGGGCGAGGCGGGAGCCGAGGCCTGGCCCGCCCGCGGATCTGGGGCGCTTCGGCGCGGCGCCGCCGGCTCCGCCGCCGCCGGCGCTGGTGTCATTGCCGGCCACCGCGGCCTCCCCTGGCTCCGGGGACCGCGTCTGCACCCGCTCCGAATGCACAGCCATCGTTCTCACTTCCTCACAACCCGGCCAC
>NZ_JBEPAK010000276.1:0-8766 GCF_040298565.1 Kitasatospora sp. NPDC001539
GGGAGTCCATGCGGAGCATCGGCGACCGACGACAACGCGGCGAGGCGCGTGCCCCGGCGTCGGCCCGCAGGCGGGGGTTTGAAGACGGGCCCTAGAAGGATCCTGAAGATCTTGCTGGCGGAGGGGCTGTCCCGGTTGGGGACAGCCCCTCCTGCGCTATGTGGTTGCGAGGGTGATGGTCCAGGTGTGGCCGGTGTGGGTGAGTCCGAGGTTGATCAGTCGGCGGAGGTTGAGGGCGGCGGCGCGGTTGTGGAGCCAGGTGTTGTTCTTCAGGACGCCTCGGTAGGGGACCCGACGGTTGCCCCGGGCGACGAGCCAGGCCATGGCGCGTTCGACTGGTGGCCGCCAGCGGCGGTATTCGGCCTGCCAGTTCGGGTCGGCAGCCTGCTGGCGGGCGGCTTTGAGGCGGTCGTAGTGGGCGTGGACCTGGAAGGCCCGGCCGGTCTTGGAGCGGGTGCACTGCTCGCGCAGGGGGCAGTGGGTGCAGAGCTTCTTGAACTGGGCGGTGCGGGCGCCGTTGGCGTCGGGCCGGCCGAGGGCCTTGGTGTGGCCGGCGGGGCAGGTCACCTCGCCTTTGGCGGTGTCGACGTGGAAGTCGTCGCCGGTGAAGCCGCCGGGCACGGCGGGTTTCAACGGCGGCGGCTTGATCACGAGGGTGTGGCCGTCCGCTTCGAGGGTTTCGCGCAGGTCACCGGTGCCGTAGGCGGTGTCACCGAGAACGGTCAGGTCCTCGCTCTCGTCGGCGAGGAGGACCTCGGCGACGGCTGCCTCATGGTTGTCCGCCCCGCTGCCGGCGGTGAGCTCGACCTCGGTGAGCAGGCCGGTCTCGGGCTCGAACGCGCCATGGGCGCGGAAGCCGTCCTGGTGGCGGGTTCGGTTCTTGTGGATGTGGCGGGCCTCGGCATCGACGGTGGAGACCACCCGGTCGTAGACGGTTCCCCGTGCGATGCGCCAGCGTCCGTTGCGTCCGTCTGAGCCGTCGGCGACCTCCACGTCCTGGCCGGCGACCAGGGCCAGCAGCCCGACCGCGTCCGCGGCCTTCTCGTCCAACTGTCGTTCGGGCAGGCGGCCGAGCAGGTTGAGCGCGTCGGTGACCAGTGCGTCCACGAGCGTGGCGCGGGCCTGCTCGTCGTTCCAGGCGATGCGGGGCTTGCCCGGGTCGGTGTAGTCGTGCGCGGTGCACCAGCGGGCGGCGGTCCTCTCACCGCCGGGCACGTCCCGGATCACCCGGCGGATCGCGGCGATGAGCTGGGTGACGGTGTCCTGGGTGGCCACCGCGTCGTCCAGCACGGTGGAGTCCAGCGCCCGACGGTGCTTGCCCTTGAGGACGCCGGTGGCCGCGACGACCTCCTTGACCTTGGTGAACAGCCGGTTCGGATCGCCAGAGCGTTGCAGGCGTCGGCGGAAATAGGCCAGCAGTGACGGGTCGAACGCGGTGTCGTTGAGGCCGAGCCCGCATGCGGCCTTCCACCGCAGGTCGCAGCGCAGCTCCTGGACCGTGTCGAAGTCCGACAGCCCGTGCAGGCTCTGCAGGACCACGGTCGCCGCCAGGATCTGTGGCGGCATGCTCGGCCGCCCGTTCTTCGACGGGTACATGTCCGCGAACATCGAGCCCGGAAACAGCGCTTCCCTGTGCTCGGCCAGGAACGCGAACACACTTCCCGCCGGGATCAACTCCCGGCAGGTCTCCCACACATCCGGCCCGACCAGTTCCCCAGCCCATTCCCCCATCGCCACGAAACGAGTCTGGCCCCACCGCTCGCGCGGTGGGGCCAGACCCCAACATCTTCATCAGGCTTCTAGTAGGGCCCGGTCCGGAGCCGGACCCTAGGCCTCCGCCAAGCCCAACGCCCGCTGCAGCACGGCGGCTTGGGCGAGCAGCCGCTCGTCCCCGCCCGCCGCACCGACCACCTGGAGGCCGAGCGGCAGTCCGGTCGCGGTCCGCCCGGCCGGCAGGCTCAGTGCGGGCAGGCCGAGGAAGCTCCACGGCGACGACATCACCGCGTTCCCGGTGGTGTGCAGGCCCTCCGGCGCGCCACCGGTCGCGGACGGCGCGAGCCACAGGTCCACCCCGGCCCCGGCCGTCGCCGCCGCCACCCGCTCGCGCAGCCGCTCCCGGAACTCCAGCGCGGCCGCCCGGTCCTCGGGCGCGATCCCCTGGCCGACCCGGATGCTCGCCACCGTCTCCGGCCGGTACAGGCGACCGAACCGGGCGAACCAGTCGGCGTGGCTGCGGGCCAGCTCGAACCGGTTGACGGCCTGCAACTGCCGGCTGACCTCGGCGAAGTCGGCGAACAACGGCACCCGGCACACCGTCAGACCGGCGCGCTCCAGCCGTTCCAGCCACTCCTCGAAGGCGCTCAGCGCGGCCGGCTCGGCGTGCTCCAGGTACGTGCCGTCCGGCACGCCGAGCACGGGCACGCCGGCCTCGGGCTCCCGCCGCCAGTCGTCGCAGAGCAGCGGGGCCGCCAGCGCCACCCCCGCCAGATCGGCGGTGAACACGCCCAGGGTGTCCAGACTGGGCGCGTTCGGGAGCACGCCCGCGGACGGGATCCGCCCGTACGTCGGCCGGAAGCCCACCACTCCGCAGTACGCGGCCGGGCGGATCACCGAACCGACCGTCTGGGTGCCGATCGCCAGCGGCACCAGGCCCGCCGCGACCGCCGCCGCCGAACCGCTGCTGGAGCCGCCCGGGGTGTGCCCGGGGTGGTGCGGATTGCGGGTCGGCCCGGGAGCGCTCGCCGCGAACTCGGCGGTCGCCGTCTTGCCCGCGACCATCGCGCCCGCCGCCAGCAGGCGGTCCACCACGACGGCCTGCGGGCCCGCCAGCACCCCCGGCGGCAGCGCCGATCCGCCGTGCGTGGGCAGCCCGTCCACGTGCACGACGTCCTTCCACCCCCACCGCCACCCCGTACAGCGGCGGCCGCCCGGACGGCCGGGGGTGGCGCGCCTCCAACTCCCGGGCCCGCGCCATCAGCCGGTCGTGCCGGCCGGGTTCCGGCACGAAGGCGTGGATCAGCGGGTCGACCCGCTCCACCAGCGCGCAGAGCCGGTCCACGTACGCGGGCAGGCCCGGCTCACCGGACCGCAGGCCGGCGGCCTCACGGGCCAACGAGCGCGGCCGGACGAGGGGTTGCGTCATCCCGCCCACGGTAGCCCTGCTCACGGCGGCGCCGGTCCCCGGCCGCCCGGGGTCATCCGCACGCCGGTCTCACTGGTGCTCGGCCGCCAGGTAGGGCTGCTCGCGCAGGAAGTACGCGCCGCAGGTGTGGCAGCACAGTTCGGGGGTCTTCCCCCAGTCCACCGCCTCCCGCACCGGCGCCTCCGGATCGAGCTCGCGGCCGCACATCGCCACGTTCTGCCCGCCCCGGACCATGTGCCACAGCCGCACCCCGCCGGACTCGCCCTCGGCGCCGTACTCGGCTCGCATCTGGTGCATCATGCACCCCATCGTCCGACCGTCCCCCGGCCCCGGCAACCGGAGGCCGCGCAGCGCGTTTCCCCCGGTCGGGATCCGGCCACCGGCGCCCGGTAGGGTACCCGGGCGCGACCGGCGCCGACGGCCTCGGCCGCGGCCCAAGTCGCCCCTAATCAGCCAAATTTCACCCAAGCTGGAGCCTTTCAACGTGCGCTCTTCCCACATTCTGGCCGCGTCCGCGCTGGTGGCCCTCTCGCTCGGCGCCACCGTCTGCGCCGCCTCCGCGAGCGCCGTCGGGATCAGCCCGACCCCCACCGCGACCGCCACGCCGAGCGCGACCACCCCGCCCAGCACCCCGGCGACCACCCCGGGCACCCCCGCCCCGACGGCCACGGCCAAGCCGACGGCCACCGCTCCGGCCAAGCCGACGAACCTGCCGACCCCGCCGGCCCCGAAGCCGGCCCCCGGCGACGAGTGCCGCGGCGGCGTCTACCAGAGCTCGCTGCTCAAGGTCACCGGCACCGGCCTGTACGGCACCACCCTGACCAAGGGCGGCCCGGCCGCCGAGGTCACCCTGACCTGGGAGAACAAGAGCGGCGTCGACCTGCCCGCCGTCGACAACTCCTTCTACGTCACCGACGAGTTCGACGGCGGTCGGCCGGTCGACTGGAGCACCGAGTTCTTCGACGTCCAGCTGAACACCGGTGACGGGTGGAAGCCCGCGCAGCTCAACGACCGGAGCCTCCGGGCGCCCGAGTTCAAGCTGGCCAAGGGGCAGAAGCTCACCTACAAAGTCCGGATCGCCGCCACCGCGAAGGCCCCGGTCGGCCGCTACGGCGCCAACTACGAAGCGGGCTCGAACGCCTTCGAGAACGCCAAGGTCCCCAACCCGGCCAACAACAAGCCGCAGGCCTGCACCCAGTTCCTCGACGACTACCTGGGCGAGTTCCACGTGGCCGAGGCCGGTGCCGCCACCACGGCGGCTGCCGTCCCGGTCTCCGCCTCCGCCTCCGCCTCGACCGCGGCCGGCCCGGAGCTGGCCCACACCGGTGCCGACTCCAGCACCCTGCCGATCGCCCTGGGCGGCGCGGCCGTGCTGGCGGCCGGTGCCGGAACCGTGTTCGTCCTGCGCCGTCGCAAGGCCGGCGCGCACAGCTGATCCACCCGGAACGAACCCGAGGGGCGTGGACAACCGTTCCCGCCCCTCGGGGGTCTTCCCCCCTCGGAGAGCGACCCCGACCCGACCGCTGGAGCCCCGATGCGACCCGCCCGCCTTCCCGCCGCCTGCACCCTCCTCGTGCTCACCGCGGGCCCGGTCGCCCTCAGCACGGTCCCCGCCCACGCCGCCGACTCCTCCCCCACGGCGGCGCCGTCGGCGGCGCCCGCAGGGACTCCCTCGACGACGCCGTCCGCCCCGGGCCCGAGCGCCACGGCCGACCCCACGGGCACCCCGTCCGGCGGCCCGGCCCCCTCCGCCTCCGCCGCACCGACCGCCGCCGGCTCCCCCGCCGACTGCCCCGGGGGTCCGACGCCCGTCACCATGCCGGTCACCGGCAACGGCACCGGCACCGGCACCGGCACCGGCACCGGCCAGCTCTCGGTCACCTTCGACAACACCACGACCGCGACGGTCAGGGAACTCGCCACCACCGTCGCCCTCGCCGACGGCGGCACCACCGCCCTCCCCGCCGAACTGCGCGCCCCCGGCGGCACCTGGAAGCCCCTCACCGTCTCCGGCACGCCGACCGACACCGGCACCTACCTGGTCGCCCCCGGCCAGAAGCTCACCCTCCAGCTCCGCGCCGGCACCCTCGCCGACCACCGCCTCACCTTCACCGCCACGTCGGAGCTCCTCCCGAGCGGCTCCGCCCCGGCGAAGAAGGACACCTGCCCCCGGCTCACCGCCGCCTACACGTACCGCACCCCCACCCCGCCGGCCCCTACCCGCCTCGCCGACACCGGCGCCGGCACCGCCTCCCGCCCCCTCGCCGTCGCCGGCACCACCGCCCTCCTGCTCGGCACCGCCCTCCGCTGCCTGACCCGCCGCCGCCCGGCCCAGGACTGACCCGCCGCCGCCCGGCCCAGGACTGACCCCGAGCAACCCCGAGGTCGCCGCCGCCTGGCGAGGGCGTCGAAGGCGCACATGAAGAAGTTGCCGCAACTCGGGTCACGCTCCCCCGGCGTCTCGCCGATGGCGATGACCACCCCGCGAACCTGCTCGTCACAAACGAGAACCCCAAGGCGTACCACCGCAGCGTCTTCGACACGGGTGCCTGGAGGCTCGCGCTCGTCGCGGCCGGGGTGATCCCGCCGCGCGAGAAGGGGGCGAAGTCCTTCCAGGCGGCCCCGGACGACGGCATGCACGCCCTGCGGCATGCCCATGCCTCGGTGCTGCTGGGTGTCGGTGAGACGATCAAGGCGCTCACGGCCTACCTCGGCCACAGCGACCCGGGCTTCACGCTCCGGGCCTGCACCCACCTGATGCCGACGAGCGAGTCCCGGACCCGCTCGGCGATCGGCAGGGTCCTGCCGGGTTCGAGGGCTGGGCGCTCTGCGCCGAAATCCGGGGGCATGTGCCCCACCTGTGCCCTGGCGGCCCGATCACCGCCTCCGGCATCCCTCGGCCAAGGGCTCTGCGAGAACCGTTTCCGCAGGTCGCGCCCGTAACCCCACTACGAGGCCGCCCGCAGCAGCGCGTCGTCCTGCCACTTGAGGATCTTGTCGAAGCTCACGATGGCGCCCCGGAGGGGGTGGTTGCGGAGCTGGACGTGGTCGGTGAGGGCGTGGATGAGGAAGAGGCCGCGGCCGGACTCGGCGGTCAGGTCGGGGAGGGTGTCGAGGTCGACCGGGCGGAGGGTGGGGGCCGGCGGCCGGCAGGGGAGGACGTGGGTGTCGTAGGGGTGGCCGTCACGGCGGGGCCGGTGGGTGGCGAGGATGCGGGCCGGGACGGTGGCGCGGGCCCGGCGGGAGCGGCGGGGGCCCCGGGCGTCCGCGGCCGGGCGGGCCGGGGCGGGGGCGGCCGGCCGGCGGGCGGGCGGGGCGGCGGTCGCCGGCAGGCCGGGACCGGAGTCGGTGACCTCGATCCGCAGGCGGTCGCCGCTGATCGAGGCGGTGACCTGGAAGCCCTCGTCGGGCCGGCCGGTGGCGCCGTGCTCGACGGCGTTGGCGCAGGCCTCGGTGAGGGCGACGCCGAGGTCGTCGGCGATCTGCGGGTCGACGCCCGCCGTCGCCATCGCACCGAGCAGGATGCGCCGGGCCAGCGGCACGCTGGCCGGGTCGCGCTTGAGGTGCAGAGTCCACCAGATGTCCACGGGAGGTCCCTCCTGGCTGCGGCTCCACATACAACTAGGTATCTCCGGGCGATTCGGCGGTGAACCGTGCCCGGGGGCGGGTACCGCCCGTTCGGCGGATGGACTGGGGACGGGGTCTGTGCCGAAGGGCGCACATGGGCCCGTGCACGCCGCTGCCGAACGGGGCATTCGTACGGACTTCCCACCCTGCCGGTGTCGGCGGTGTACGCGATGAGATGATGGCCCGGCCATGACTGCCCTCCCCGCCGCCCCGCTCCCGGGCGCCCCCGTACCGGTCCGGCCGGTGGGGGCTGCCGCCTGGGACCTGCGGCTTGCCCGGGCGGTCCCCTTCGCGCTGGTGTGCACGCTGATCGCGGCCGCCGGGCACGCCCTGGCGGGTGGCGGCGACGTGCCGCCGGCCGCGTTGGCGACGGGCTTCGCCGCGGTGCTGCTGCTGGCGGTGGCGTGCGGCGGCCGGGAGCGTTCGCTGACGGCCATCGCCGGGGCGCTCGGCGCGGGGCAGCTCGGGCTGCACTGCCTGTTCCACGGCTTCCCCGGTTTCCTCGACGGCTTCGGCGGCGTCCCCGGCGGCGCCCACCACGCTGCGATGACGATGCCGCAGGCGGCCGGCCGGCTGCTCTGCAACGAGGCCCGGCCGGGCACGCTGATCGGCTTGTCCGGCGGTGCCTCCCCGGAGCAGTTGGTCACCTCGGCGGGTCTGGACGCGCACGCGTACGCCGTCGTGCCGTGGTGGCAGGGCGGCGTGCTCGGGATGACGCCCTCGATGCTGGCCGGGCACCTGGCCGCCGCGCTGGTGGCGGGCTGGTGGCTGCGGCGCGGCGAGGCGGCGCTGTGGCGGCTGGTGCGGGTGGCCGCGTCGGCGGCCCGGGAGCACTGGGCGGCGCCGCTGCGGTCGGCGCTGGTGCTGGTGGTCGCGCTGCTGCGCGGCCTGTTCGGCGTGGCCGGTCCGGTCCGCCGGTTCGGGAGCGGGGGCGGCGAGGGGCTGCTCCCGGCGGGTGCGGTGCTGCGGCACAGCGTGGTGCGGCGCGGCCCGCCGTGCGGGGCGTTCGCGCACTGACCCGGTGTCGCCGGTACCGCTGAGCGGTGGCGGGTTCCGGGCGTGCGCGTGTCCGGGCCGGCCCGTCCGCCACAGCGACGGCGGCCCCAGGTTTCTCCCCACGTCCCCACGTGCGGCCCCGCCGAGGCACGGTCCACCGTCGCCCGGTGCCGAAGGGCCGCCGAGCTCCGATCGGAGACCCCGCATCATGCGTTCCCTTCCTGCCCGCCGTATCGCCGCCGTCGCCCTGACCGCCGCCGCCTCCGTGGTGGCGCTGGCCGGCCCGGCCTTCGCGCACGTCACCGTGAACCCGGGCGCGGCCGCCCAGGGCGGCTACGCGGCCGTGAACTTCCAGGTGCCGAACGAGAGCGACACGGCGAGCACGGTGAAGCTGGAGGTCAACCTTCCGCTGGACCACCCGCTGGCCTCCGTCCGGACCCTGCCGATGCCGGGCTGGACCGCCACCGTCGAGAAGTCGAAGCTCGACAAGCCGCTCAAGGTGCACGGCAGCGACGTCAACGAGGCCGTCTCCAAGATCACCTGGACCGCCGACGCCGGCACCAAGATCGCCCCCGGCCAGTTCCAGGAGTTCCGGGTCTCGCTCGGCCCGCTGCCGACCGACGCCGACAGCCTCGCCTTCAAGGCCCTCCAGACCTACGACAACGGCGACGTCGTCCGCTGGATCGACGAGGCCCAGGCCGGCCAGCCCGAGCCGGCCCACCCGGCCCCGGTGCTGAAGCTCACCAAGGCCGCCGCCGGTGACGGCCACGGCGTCACCGCCACCGCCTCCCCGGCGGCCGACGCCCACGGCGGCAGCTCCGACCACGCCGCCGCCTCGGACGGCGGTGACGAGTCCAGCGACAGCACCGCCCGGACCCTGGGCGTGGTCGGCATCGTGGTCGGCGTGATCGGCACCGCCGTCGGCGTGCTCGGCCTGCGCCGCAAGAGCAGCGGCTCGGCCTCCTGATCCCCGCGCCGGCGGGGCCGCGCCCACTCCGGAC
>NZ_JBEPAK010000277.1:0-8724 GCF_040298565.1 Kitasatospora sp. NPDC001539
GGGGTTCCTTGTTTTATGTGGTGTGATCTTCCTATCTGGCCCCGCCAAGGGTAAGGGGCCGCCGCCAACCCGGCCTGGGGGGGGGGCCCGCCATCGGCACCGCCCACGAGCGCGTCCGGTGCCCGGCCCCGTCACCGAGGGCCCGCGCCGGGAGCCGTCGGCCCACGGCGGTACGGTTGCGCTCCGACAGCGCACCACGTGCCCGGGCCCGGAACGGACCGGCCCGGCCGGCGCGACGACCGCGGCAACCGGAAGGAAGGGCGCGCGATGGCGGCGGAGGACGAGGACCTGACCGGTGCGGACGGGGCCGGGTCGGCACCCGAGCCCGAAGCCGAGGC
The DNA here is from genome assembly GCF_040298565.1 of Kitasatospora sp. NPDC001539. Taxonomy (NCBI): domain Bacteria; kingdom Bacillati; phylum Actinomycetota; class Actinomycetes; order Kitasatosporales; family Streptomycetaceae; genus Kitasatospora; species Kitasatospora sp. NPDC001539. Next base: position 339 of record NZ_JBEPAK010000277.1, read on the forward strand.
ATGCCCCGCGCCGCCGGACGAGCACCGGCCCGAGCCGAGGTCCGTCCCCGAGCTGCTGCTCGGCCGCCCGCCGATGGCCCGCCCGCTGCCCTCCTTCGACCACGAGGCCGCCCCCGCCGAGCCCGGCCCGCTGTTCGTGGAGTGGCTCGCCACCGCCCTGGACGCCGGGGTGCTGGACCCGCAGGCCTTCACCCTCTCGACCGTCGACGCGGACGGCGTGCCGGACGCCCGGGTGCTGGTGCTGCGCGACGTCGACGCGGCCGGCACCGGCTGGAACTTCTCCGCCGCCGCCGACAGCCCCAAGGGCCGCCAGCTCGCCGACCACCCGGCCGCCGCGCTGTCCGTCTACTGGCCGCAGCTGGGCCGCCAGGTGCGGGTCCGCGGCACCGTCGAGCGGGCCGCCGACCTGGTCGCCGCCGCGGAGTTCGCCACCCGCTCGCCCGCCGCCCGGGTCGGCGCGCTGGTCGGACGGCAGAGCGAGCCGCTGGGCGCGCTCACCGAGTACGACGAGGCGGTGGCGGTGGCCCGCCGCCGGCTGGAGGCCACCCCGGACGCCGTCGCGGCCGGGCACGCGGTCTACACCCTGTGGGCGCACGAGGTGGAGTTCTGGCAGGGCGACCCGCAGCGCCGGCACGTCCGGCTGCGCTACACCCGCACCGGCCCGGTCCGCAGCCCGGAGTGGTCGCGCACGCTGCTCTGGCCGTAGCGCCCCCTGGCGGCCGGGGCGTCCCGGCCGCCGCGCGCCCGGCGGCAGCGCACCCCGGCCGTGGCGTTCCCGGTGCGGCGCTCCCCCGCCCGTAGCGTTCCCGGCCGTGCCGCTCCCCCGTGCGGCGCTCCCGGCCGGGGGCCGCGCGCCCGTAGCGCCCGGGACGCGGCCCCGCGCGGGGCCCTACCGCCGCCCGGTCAGCGTGGCCCCCACGCTGGCCGCGACCACGCAACCGATTCCGGCCAACTGCGCGGCACCCAGCAGCTGGCCGAGCACCACCAGCCCGACCAGCGCGCTGACCGCCGGCTCCAGGCTGACCAGCACGCTGAACACCCGCTGGGGCATCCGGCGCAGGGCCGTCATCTCCAGCGCGTACGGGATCACCGGCAGCAGCAGCGACACCCCGGCCGCCGCGGCGAGCAGCGCCAGAGGCGAGGCACCGGGCGCGGTCAGCCCGTTCCAGGCCTGGCCGAGGCCGAACGGCGCCAGCGTCAGCGCGCCGACCGTCATCGACACCGCCAGGCCCTGGAAGCCCTGGAAGGTGGCGCCGACCTTGTCGGTGAACAGGATGTAGGCCGCGTAGCAGGCCGCCGCCCCGAAGGCGTACAGCAGGCCGACCGGGTCGAGCGAGCCGCCGGCGGAGCCCTCGCCGAGCAGGGTCAGCAGCGCCACCCCGGCCGCCGCGAGCAGCGCCCAGAGCAGGTGGCCGGCGCGCCGGGCGAAGACCAGGGCGACGGCGAGCGGGCCGAGGAACTCGATGGTCGCGGCGGTGCCCATCGGCAGCCGGTCGATCGCCCCGGCGAACAGGAAGGTCATTCCGGCCGAGGCCACGCCGAGCAGCGCGGCCGCGGCGAGGTCGCGCGGGCGCTTGTCGCGCAGCCTGGGCCGGGTGACGGCGAGCAGGATGACCGCCGCGAAGGCCAGCCGCAGGAACGTCGTGCCGCTGACCCCGAGCGGGCCGAAGAGCGGCTTGGACAGCGCGATGCCGGTCTGCACCAGGAACATCGCGGTCAGACAGAGAAGCGGCGCCGGGATCCTCTCCGGGCGCCGCAGGACCTTGCCGAACCGGCCGGTGGACCGGCCGGCCCCCGTTCCGGGGGGTGCTGCGGAGCCGGGCTCCCCGCCTCGTCGCCAGCTGCCCCGCTCGCCGGCCGGCTCGCCCTTGGGGGCGGGCGGCATGGCAAGGGCCTCGGCGACGGCGGCGGCCGAGGTCGGGGCAGCGGTTTGGCTGGTACGGGAGACGGGCATGCTCACGAGTTTGCCGTAAGGACTGACAAACGGGCAAGCTCGTTACCAGAATCGGGACGGATGCGGACGGGTGCGCCCGAAAGGGTGGACGCCGGCGGGGCCCGCGGCGTGGTTGGCGCATTCGTCCGATGGTCCGTCAGTATCAAGGCCGGATGCGCTACATCCGCCCGGCGGCCCTCCTCGCCGCCTCCCTCGTGCTCCTGCTGGCCACCGATGGGACGGGCGTGAACGCCGAGGCCTCCGCCCGGGCCGCCGCCCCGCGCATCCGTGCCGTCACCCTCCCCGACCGGTCCGGCCCGCCCCCGGGCCGCGACGACTGGAGCGGCACGGCCTTCGACGCCTGCAGCGCCCCCGCGCTCGACACCTTGCGGGCCTGGCGCGCGGGCTCCCCGTACGGGGCGCTCGGCGTCTACGTCAGCGGTTCCCAGCGCGGCTGCGCCCAGCCCCGGCTCACCGCCGACTGGATCCGCCAGGCGCGCGCCATGGGCTGGCGGTTCCTGCCGGTGCACGTCGGGCTCCAGGCGCCGTGCGCCGACCCCGCCCGCAGGCCCAAGCGGATCGACCGGGCGAACGCCGTCCGGCAGGGCCGGGACGAAGCCGCCGAGGCGGTGGGTGCGATGCGATCGCTCGGCCTCGGCAAGGGCAGCCCGGTGTACCTGGACATCGAGTCCTACCCGATGCGGGACCCCGCCTGCGGCCAGGCCGTGGTCGACTTCACCCTCGGCTGGACCGAGGCCCTGCACCGGTCCGGCTACCGCTCCGGCTACTACTCCAGCCTCGACTCCGGCATCGCCGACCTGGTCGCCGCCGCCCGGGCCGGCAGCTCCCCGCTCCCCGACGCCGTCTGGTACGCCCACTGGGACGACCGCGCCGACACGGCGGGCTCCGGCCCGCTCGTCCCCGACCTCTGGGGCGCCCACCAGCGCGTCCACCAGTACCGCGGCAACGTCCAGGAGAGCTACGCCGGAGCCGTCCTCACCGTCGACCGCAACCAGGTCGACGGTCCGGCCGCCGGTTGAGCCCCCGTCGATAGGGTGTCCCCCTCGACCAGCACGAGGGGGCGCAATGACGAACGGCCAGGAGAGCGGCGGAGCGCCCGGGTACGGCGCGGCCCCGCAGCAGAACCCGTACGGGCAGGGCGCGCACGCACCGAACCCGTACGCCCAGCCCGTTCCACCGCAGCAGCCGTACGGCCCGCCGGCCGCCGCGCCGAACCCCTACGGCCCGCCGGCCGCCGCGCCCAACCCGTACGCCCAGCCGGCCGCCGCGTCGAACCCCTACGGCCCGCCGGCCGCCGCGCCCAACCCGTACGCCCAGCCGGCCGCCGCGTCGAACCCCTACGCCCAGCCGGCCGCTGACCCCCAGCCGGTCCCGTACCCCCGGCCGGTCCCCCCGCAGCAGCCGGACGCCGCCCGACGGCCCGACCCCGCCGCCCGGTTCGAGGCCGCGCCGCAGCCGGGCGGCTTCCCCGGCCCGGCGCCGCGCCGCAACCGCGCCGCCGTGCTGCTCCAGTTCCTCCTGCAGTGGATCTACGCCCCGCTCTGGATCCTCGGCCTGGTGGCCGTCTTCGTCGTGCTGATCCTCGCCGACTACAGCGGCGGCGGCCCCGACTCCGACGGCTGGGTCCGGGTCAACCGCAGCTTCATCCCGCCGCGCCGCCTCCGCACCGAGCTCACCGGCCGCCCCGAGGACTGGGAGCGCTACGTCACCCCGCTGCTCGAGCGCCGCATCGCCGCCGCGGAGGTGACCCATGCCGCCGGCGGCGGGACGGTGCAGCCCGATCTCGGCCGCGAGGTGTCGGTCGGACTCGCCGTGCGCCTCTACCGGGGCCTCGGCGCGGACGGCGTGGTCCGGATCGCCGAGCGGTTCGGCTGGCAGGGCGTGCCGAACGGCACCGACGCCGAGCAGGTCCGGCTCGTCCGCCGCTTCCCGGCCCCGGCCGCCCTCGCGGCCCCCTCCCCGCAGGATCCGCCCGCCGCACCGGGCACGCCCTGGGGCCCGCAGCCCACCCGCTTCGCGCTGCTGCTGCCGGTCGTCTTCCTGCTCCAGATCGTCTACGTCCCGGTGTACGGCCTGCTCACCTTCTGGGTGAACCACCCCGAGCCCGACCGCTGGGAGCGCTGGGGCGCCCGCTGGACGGTCGGCCCGCGCGCCTTCAAGGCCGAGTTCACCAACAGCCCTGCCGCCTGGGACCGGCACATCCGGCGCATCCTCAAGCGCGATGCCACCCGCGAACTGGCCCGCCCCGCCGACGGCTACGGGCCCCTCGTCGCCCCTGACGGCACCTTCCTGCGCCGGATCACGCTCCACCGCGCCACCTACCGCGGCACCGGCGCCCACCGCGCGCTGCGCATCGCGGCCGAGGAGGGCTGGGTCCTCGACCCCGCCTACGCCCCCGACCCGGTCAACTCGCTCCGGCTCTGCCGCGCCGACCACCGCTGAGCCGCGCCGACCGCCGCTGAGCCGCCCCGACCACCGCTGAGCCGCGCCCGCCGGCGAGCGGGAGAAACCGGGCGAATCAGTGATCCGTTCAACGGCTTCGGGATGCTGACAGCGGACGGGCGGGGCGGCACAATCGGGCACGTCCGCGCGCATTACCCCCGGGTAGGGGCGCCGCAGGAGCCGCCAGTGCCGCCAGGTCGAGGAGGACCCGTGTTCAGCACGATGCAGGACGTACCGCTCACCGTCGCCCGGATCCTCGAGCACGGGTCCACGATCCACGCCCGCTCCACCGTCACCACCTGGGACGGCGCCGGCCCGGTCGTCCGCAGCTACGCCGAGGTGGGCGCCCGCGCCGCGCAGCTCGCGCACGCGCTGCGCGACGAGCTCGGGGTGACGGGCGACGACCGGGTCGCGACCCTGATGTGGAACAACGCGGAGCACCTGGAGGCGTACCTCGCCGTCCCCGCGATGGGGGCGGTGCTGCACACGCTCAACCTGCGGCTGCCCGGCGCCCAGCTGTCCTTCATCGTCAACCACGCCGCGGACCGCGTGATCATCGTCAACGGCAGCGTCCTGCCGCTGCTCGCGGCCGTGCTCCCGGAGCTGGCGCCCACGCTCAAGCACGTCGTGGTGGCCGGCCCCGGGGACCGCTCGCTGCTGGCGGGCTTCGCGGGCGGCGTGCACGACTACGAGGAGCTGATCGCGGACCGGCCGGTCGACTACCCCTGGCAGCAGGACATCGACGAGCGGCAGGCGGCCGTGCTCTGCTACACCTCCGGCACCACCGGGGACCCGAAGGGCGTGCTCTACAGCCACCGCTCGATCTACCTGCACTGCATGCAGGTCAACACCGGCGACAACTTCGCCTTCACCCCGCGCGACACCGCGCTGCCGGTGGTCCCGATGTTCCACGTGAACGCCTGGGGCATCCCGCACGCCGCCTTCATGTCCGGCGCCAACCTGCTCATGCCGGATCGTTTCCTCCAGCCCAAGCCGATGGCCGAGATGATCGCCGCGGTGCGGCCCACCGTCAGCGCCGCCGTCCCCACCATCTGGAGCGGCCTGCTGGACGAGCTGGACGCCGGTGACTACGACACCTCCAGCCTGCGGATGGTGGTCATCGGCGGCAGCGCCTGTCCGCCGTCGCTGATGAAGGCCTTCGACGAGCGCCACGGCATCCGGGTGCTGCACGCCTGGGGCATGACCGAGACCTCTCCGCTCGGCTCCTTCGCCCAGCCGCCGGGCGGCCTCACGCCCGAGGAGGAGTGGCCGTACCGGATCACCCAGGGGCTCTTCCCGGCCTCCGTCGAGGCCCGGCTGATCGGCCCGGGCGGCGAGCGCATGCCGCACGACGGCGTCTCGGCCGGCGAGCTGGAGGTGCGCGGCCCCTGGATCGCCGGGGCGTACTACGGCGGCGCCGGGCAGGACCCGGTCCGCCCGGACGACAAGTTCTCCGAGGACGGCTGGCTGCGCACCGGAGACGTGGGCACCATCACCGCCGACGGCTACCTGACCCTCACCGACCGGGCCAAGGACGTCATCAAGTCCGGCGGCGAGTGGATCTCCTCGGTCGACCTGGAGAACCAGCTGATGGCCCACCCCGAGGTGGCGGAGGCCGCCGTGGTCGCCGTCCCGGACGAGAAGTGGGGCGAGCGCCCGCTGGCCACCGTCGTGCTGCGCCCGGGCGCGACCGCCGGGCTGCCGGAGCTGCGGACCTTCCTGGCCGAGCGGATCGCCTCCTGGCAGCTGCCGGAGCGCTGGGCGATCGTCGAGTCGGTGCCGAAGACCTCGGTCGGCAAGTTCGACAAGAAGGTGATCCGGGCCGAGTACGCGGCCGGCGCGCTGGACGTCACGGTGCTCGGCAAGTAGCGGCGCACCGGCGGGGCCGGCCGACCCGACCGGGGGGCCGGCCCTCGGCGTGCCCGGGCTCAGCCCGCGGCGGCGACGCCCGCCTCGCCCATCGCGCCGATCCGCCCGAGCAGGTCGACGATCCGGGACTGGACGTCCTCGGTGGTGGAGCGCTCGGCGAGGAACAGCACCGTCTCGCCGGTGCGCAGCCGGGGCAGTTCGCGCGGATCGAGGTCCACCGAGGTGTAGACCACCAGCGGCGTGCGGTGCAGCCGGTCGTTGGCGCGCAGCCAGTCCAGCAGGCCGACCCGGCGGCGGCGGATCTGGAACAGGTCCATCACCACCAGGTTGGGCTGGACGCTGGCGGCGCGGGCCACGGCGTCGTTCTCGTCCGTCGCGTGCTCGACGTGCATGCCCCGCCGCTCCAGGCTGCTGATCATGGCGGCGGCGATGTCCGGGTCGCCCTCGACCAGCAGGACGCGCGGGGCGTGGTGCTCGCCGTCGCGCGGGGCGAGGGCGCGCAGCAGCACGGCCGGGTCGGCCCCGTACGCGGCGTCCCGGGTGGCCTGGCCGAGACCGGCGGTGACCAGCACCGGGACGCGGTTGTCGAGCGCGGCGGTGCGCAGCGACTGCAGGGCGGTGCGGGTGATCGGGCCGGTCAGCGGGTCGACGAAGAGCGCCGCGGGGAAGCCGGTGACCTGGGCGGCCACCTCCTCGCGGGAGCGGACGATCACCGGCTGGTAGCCGCGGGAGCGGAGGGCCTGGTTGGTGGCCGGGTCGGGCTCGGGCCACACCAGCAGCCGCCGCGCGTTGGCCAGCTCACCGGTGCCGGACTGCGGCTGCTCCGCCCCGGACGGCCCGGCGGCCGGCAGCTCCGCCATCGGACGCGGCGCGGTCCGCGCCTCTGCGGGCACCGGCGGCTGCGGTGGTACGGGGGCCACCGGCGCGGCGCCGAGCGGGCGCGGCGGGGTGAGCTCGGCCAGGCCGCTGCCCACCGGCTGCGGGGCGCCCGGCTCCTCGGCCGCGGGCAGGGCGGAGCGGGCGGGCTCCAGTGCGCTGCCGGGGCCCGCGGCGCCCGCGGAGTCCTGGTCGCCCGCGTTCTCCGGGGCGGGGCCGGGCGGTACCGAGAGCCGCCGGCGGCGGCCGGTCGGCGGGGCGGCCGGCTCGGGTGCGGCGGGTGCCGGGCCGACGGGCAGGGCGTGCTCCAGACCCGGGTAGACGGGGGTGTCGGCCACCCCGGGCAGCGCGAACCCGCCCGAGGAGTCCTCGGCGGAGGGCAGGGCGCGGCGCCGGCGCGGCTTGCCCGCAGCGCTGTCCTCAGCGGGGCCGGAACCGGGGGCGGCGGGGTCCGGCGGCGCGGCGGCGTCGGAGGGCGCGGGGCCGAGCGCGAGCGGCTCACGGCCGGCGGGCCGGTTCTGCTGGGGGCGTGCGCCCTCGACGGGCACGGCGTAGGCGGGCCCGGAGCTGCCGTCGTCGTTGCCCCACGGGTCGCTCTGCGCCCCGTCCGGGCCGGCCAGGCCCTGGCGGCCGTACGCGGGGTCGTTGCCCGTGCCGTTCCACTGCTCGGGGACGGCCCGCTCGATCCGGGCGGGGGCGTTCGGCCACTGGTCGGCGGGGGCCGCGGGGGCGGTGCCGGCCGCAGGGACGGGGGGAGGCGGCGGAACCGGGGGAGCGGCGGGAGCGGTGGGGGCCTGTTCCGCGGCGGCGGGCCGGCCGCGGCGGCCGCGGCGCTCGACCGGGGGTTCCTCGGCGGGTACCGGCTCCGGCTCCGGGGACCCGGCGCCGGGCTGCCCGGCCGCCGGGGCGGCTGCCGCCTCGCCGCTGCTGGGCAGCTGGGGGATGCCGGGGAGCTCGGGCAGGACGGCGCTGTCGCCCTCCTTGGGCCGGTCGGAGCGGCCCTCGGCGGCCGCGCGCTCGGCGGCGGCCTTCGCGGCGGCCGGGTCCAACGGCAGCTCGACCACGTACGTCGTCCCGGACTTGCCGGGCAGCTCGTGCGGCTGGAGCACGCCACCGTGGCGCTCGACCACCGCGCGGGCTATCGGCAGGTGGACGGGGCTGCCGCCGATGCCGGGGCCGCGGATCTCGACCCGGGCGACGTCGCCGCGCTGGGCGGCGGCCAGCACCACGGTCGGCGGTTCGGGG
>NZ_JBEPAK010000278.1:0-8640 GCF_040298565.1 Kitasatospora sp. NPDC001539
TTCTATGCGCCGGCCGCGAACTGATCACCTGAACGAGGCTGATGCGCACGGAAGTTCGAGCGGCAGCCATGTCCCCCGGTTTGGGAATCGCTTCTGAGGGCTGGGAGGAGACTGAGGCGGCGATTGTGATGGCCCGGCGCCGCTCCGGTCGGCTCGTGTGTCAGTCGGTGCGGTGCCGGGGACAGGCGCAGTTGGGCCAGACGTCGAGCCGCAGTTCGACCGGTCCGGGCTTGGGAACGGCTTCGATGATCGGCGTGACGTCGCACCGGTTCCCCCGTTCATCCACGCCGCTGCATCAGGTGCTCGAGGTCGGTGGTGCTGCTGCCCAGCAGACGCACCATCGCCTTCTGCTGGTAGTTGCCGATCGGCAGCGCGCTGAGTACCAGGAGCAGTGTCGCCATGGCCTCGGCCACCGGCTGGGTGGTCGGCTCCAGGCGGCCGTCCACCGAGACGGTCAGGTAGTCAGTGCTCAGCATGGGCCATCTCCTGGTGCAGTGCGGGTGGGCTCACGCCACCAGAGTCGACTGATCTGACATCAATCCCGATACCGCGGCGGTAATCTCACCGTGAGATGGTTTGCCGGGGATGGAGGCTGAGGCCGTGGGCACCGCGTTGGAGCCGATCAGGCTGCCGGATCTCGCATGGCATAACGAAGAGGTGCGGGATGCACTTCGCCGCCGCGATGTCGCCAGCCTCTTTCGGTACGTTCAGCATCACAGCGGCGCGAGCCAGGCCAGGCTGGCCGTCCAGGTGGGCATGACGCAGAGCCGCGTCAACGAGATCATCAACGGTCGGCGTGAGGTCAGCCGACTCGACGTCTTCGAGCGCATCGCCGACGGCCTCCACCTGCCTGACTCCGCCCGACGCCTGCTCGGACTCGCACCAAGGGCCGAAGGTCAGCGCACGGCCGGTGCCGCGTTCGACCTCGCCGCGTTCCCGGAGGTCATCCGCGTCTACAGCGACCAGGCCTCGGCGGCCGCAGAGGTACAGCGCGCGGCCCGGTCAGCTGTCGAGTTGGACGTCCTCGCTGTACGGGGACTCGGGCTTCTCGCTCTCCGTGACGCGCTGCTGCGGCCGCACCTGGACCGGGACGGCGACCAGGCGCCGCGCCTGCGCGTGCTCCTCCTCGACCCGGACTCGCCTGCGGCCGCGTGCCGGGCCGCCGAGATCGGAGAGTCGGCCGAGTCTCTCGCGAGCGGGATTCGCCTGGCTGAGGCCCGGCTCCGTGAGCTGGCGGAGGTCGGCCATGTCGAGGTGTACCGGTACTCCACCATCCCCGTGTGGCGCCTCATCCGCCTCGACCGCACCCTCTACGTCGGCTCGTTCGACGCGGATTGGGAGGGGCACGAGTCGGCTACGTATAAGGTGCTGCCCACCCCGTCCGGCCCGCTCTACAGGGGCTGGAGACGGCAGTTCGAGGTGATGCTGGATGGCGCTGAGCGCGCGATCTGACGGAGGGACCACGATGGCGATCGAGGCGGAACTCAAGGCCTTTGTGCGCGACCCTGAGGCGGTTCTCAAGCAGCTGGAGGACCGGTACGGCGCCGGCCGGGCTGAGGTCTACCGCGATACCTACTACGACGCGCCTGACGGGAGCCTGATGGGTGAGGACCGTGAGCTGCGGATCCGCACCGTCCACAGTCCCGACGACACCCGAACCGTCCTCACCTACAAGGCCGCTCGGGTCGATGAGGCAAGTGGGTCGAAACCCGAGTCCGAGACCAGTGTCGAGGATGCCGACGCGATGCACGAGATCGTGCGAGGCCTAGGCTTCGTCCCGCGCATCGCGTTCGAAAAGCGGTGCCGCAACTACGCCTTCGACTCCGACGGGCGGCATATGCTCGCCACGCTCGTCCGAGTTCCGGAGCTGAACGACGCGACGTTCATTGAGGTGGAGACCGCGGCTGTCACGGAGAATGATCTGGCTCCGGCGCTCGCGTCGGTTCGTAACGTCTTGGCGGAACTTGGTGTCAGCGAAGACGACTTGACCACCGAGCTGTACACCGATGCAGTAGCGGCGGCGCGCGCCTGACCTCGGGCACGACGAGGCGCCACTGCTCCGGACGTCGTTAGCGGAAGTCGTAGTCCTCATCCATACCGCTGGAGAGCCAGATTTCCTCGGCATCGGGGACCCCGGGGTACAAGGGTTCTTCCTCGTGGTGGCCGTCGGTCGGACCCTCCATGTGATCGTCTCCGATCATGCATCGGCAGGGAAATACTCCCTGCTCGAGTTCACCGTTGACGATGCTGTTGACGGCGCGGTCATGAAGGAGGCCTGTAGGCATGCCCGAAATACTTCCGTAGGCGCCACCCTGAACGCAACGAAGCGCCCCCGCCCGGCACGTGGCCGAGCGGGGACCCGGTCGGCCGACGCCGGGCCGGGCGCGGCGTTGCTGATGATGCGGCTGAGGTCAGTCTCGCTGTACGGCAAGTCGTCCTCGTCGTTCGACAACCGGCCGACGTGGGACAACTGGTCGAACAAGGGCAAGTAGCACTACCTGAGCCCCCCGGGCCCGCACCAGCGCGGTGCGGGCCTGGTCCTCCGAACCGAGAGAGCGGAGCAAGCCCGTGGACAGCACCTTCGGCCGCGTCACCGTGACCCTGCCCGGCCTGAACGAGCCGGGCCTGTACCTGTCCAACGTCAGCACGCTCGACTCCGCTCGGGGCATCGTCCAGGACTTCCGGTACACCGACGCCAACCTGCGGGACCTGGACCTCACCGCCGCCAGCCTCATCACCGGCCGCGTCACCGGACTTCGCGCCGACCGCGTTCAGCTCGACAAGGTCCGGCTCGACTCCGTCGAGTTCGACACCTGTGACCTCGCCACCGCCCGCATCACGGACGCCAAGCTCTCCCGTGTCGTCTTCCGCAACTGCAAGATCATGGGCGCCCAGTTCACCGGCGTGACCCTCGACAACGTGCTGTTCGAGAACTGCAAGCTCGACTACAGCAGCTTCGAGCAGGTCCGGGCCATCGGACCGCTGGTCTTCTCGAAGTGTGTCCTGAACGAGGCGACGTTCAGCGGCAGCGACCTCAGCCGGGCCGTCCTCGACGCCTGCAGCCTGCGACTGGCCGAGTTCGGCCGGGGCAAGTACCAGGACCTCGACCTGCGCGGCAACGACCTGAGCACCGTCCGAGGCACGGCCAACCTTGGCAAGGTCATCATCGACCGGGCCCAGCAGGCCGAGCTCGCCGAAGCCCTGGTCTCCGAGCTGGACGTCACGTTCGCGGACACCCTCGACGACCGCCGGTGAGACCAACCGGGAGGAGCCCGGAATGAACCTCGCCATCGCCCACCACGACCCTGCCGCGCTCGCCGAGCGTTGCGACGTCGCCGGCGTCCGCACCGCTTACGGCGAAGCCGACTGCGAGGACCGGGCCCTCCTGCCCGACGGCCCTGGCAGCCGCTCACCGCCGGCGTCGCCTGTGCATCAACCTCGGCCCCGGAACCCGGTACATCCTGGTCGGCGACATCGACATCCAGGCCATCTGCAGAACGGTCCACCCCGACCCCGAGAGCCGCTATCCGCACACCGATGACCTCCGCGCCTACGTCGCCGCCGGTCACCGGTTGAACGTGTACCGCATCCGCCTGGAGCCCGGAGGTGGCTACATCGCCCCCACCGGTCCCGGGCCGCCGGGCTGGGCGTCAACGGATGGCCGCTCGTCTGCTGGGTGCTCGCGCCCCGAACGACGCGGCAGTCATGCGCAGCTCACTTGGTCTTGAATTCGACCGGTCCCGTGCTCATCCGGAAGTTGCCGTTGGAGTACAGCATGGGGCGGGCCTCCTGGTGGTTTCCGCTGTACTTCTCCACGTGACGGATCTCAATACCGCCGGGGACGGTGAAGTCGATGAGCGCGATGGCGACCCAATAGGACAGGTTGCGGTTGTTGTACAGCGGGACGGTGACGATGGATCCGCGCCCGTCAGTGACCACGGCTCGGGCGCCGTAGGACTTGAAAGAGCCTGTGCCGTTCTCGACTGCGCTGTACGCGCAAATGAGGACGTAGCCCTGAAGGTCCGGCCGCCGAATAGTGATGGTCTCTCGTCCGGGGTTGCGAGCGTCGCCGTCGAGAGCGATGTACGGGGCTTCGACCGGAGAACCGAGTTGCCGGTAGTAGATGACCTGCTCAGATCTGGTCGGCCTGGGGCCTTGGGGGGTGGCAGCGCTGCGGGGTACGTAGAGGGCGTAAAGATCCAGGTCTGCGTCGGCTTGACGCCGAGCCCTACTGCCACCGTTCCATTCCAGGCTGGCGGTGACGACGAGGCGCGGATCGTCCTTACGCATGTTGATTGTGGCCTGGCCGCCCTTACTGAGGGAGACTCTGCCGAGGGGTTTGGATGGCCTGAGAAGGGCGGACGAACCTAGCACAGAGGTAGGCAGAGGGTGTCCGGGCGGCTGCGACGGTTCGGTCGGGGCTGCCCGGTCGGCAGGAATACGCGATTGGAATGCACTTCCCGTCGCCGCTGACGGGGGCATGAGCTCTGCCGGAGGGGCGGCAACAGGCCCGGGGTCATCTACGACGATGCCGAAGTCCGCCGCCAGACCTGCCAATCCGCTGGACCACCCCTGCCCGACAGCCCGAACCTTCCACCTGCCCTCTCGCCGGTAGAGCTCGACGAGAACCGCCACGGTCTCTCCGCCATTCATCGGCGGCGGAAGGAAAACGAATTGCGCGGAACCGCACTCGATGCCGACGCTCGGTGTGCTCTTCGTGTCGAAGCGGCCGTAGGGGTAGCCGATTTCGACACTGGCCACCACAGCGATGCGTTCCACCGAGGACGGGACGCGGTCGAGGTCTGCCGTGACGGTGGGACCGGCTGCCGTGACGCCGTCTTGGGACGGGTGGTTGTAGAACACCAAATCGTCGTCGCCACGAACCTTGCCCCCGGATCCGAGGAGAACCGCGGAGACATCGACGGGCAAACCGGAAGCCACGACGGTCACCCGGCAGCGGGGGGCGGTCAGAAGCGCGTTCGCCCCCTTGGAGAGCGCGATGGTCATGTGAGCCTCCTGTGGCAATCCGTCCATGGTGACGGCAACTGCTCGGCCGCGCAGGAGAAATGCAAAGATTCCAGTGGCACGCGTGCGGCGTGATCGGGTGGGGTTGGGACGGAGGCACAACACGGGCCGGGTGTCGGTGTGCTGTGGGCCCAGCAGCCGCAGGATTCGGAGCGAACTGATCAACGAATCGGCCGAGGCTCTCTGGACGACGACGCGCTCGGGAGCGCGCGCCAGCCGTGGTTTCCCCTACCAGGATGCTGTAGGCGCGTGGCTATGCGGCCGCGTTATGTCCGGTGCCCTCGACGCGGATCGGATCATCCCTGAGGGGCTGGAAGATCTCTCATGTGACGGCCCGACCTCTTGGCACGTCCAGGTGAAGTCTCGCCAGGAGCGGATCGGCGACTTCACCGTTCCTGACGTTGCCGAGCATCTCGTTGCGATGGCTCGGGCTCATGCGAAACGCCAACTGGCGGGAGTGGCCGGTCGGCCCCTACTTGTGCTCGAACGGCCGCTGGAGGGTGAGTGATCCGCTTCAGCCCGTGGCAGCACGATCCGTATCGATCTTTCAATCCGTAGGTTCAGGGTTCGAGCCCCTGGCGGCCCACCCGCAGCGATCGTGTCCGACCCGGGCGTCCTCCCCTCCGGAGGGCGCCCTTCGTCGTGTCCGGGGGCCGGCCGGGTACCCGGGGCGGGTGGCGGAGGAGGGCCGAACTATCGTGCTGCCATGGGACCTTTGAAGCCTGACGTCGCCCAACTCGTCATCGGACTCGTCTGTTTCTTCCTGGTGTTCGGGGTGCTCGGGGCGCTGCTGCTCCCGCGCATCGAGAGGACCCTGGCGGAACGGCGGGATGCCACCGAAGGGGGTGTGGAGCGGGCCGAGGAGGCGCGGGCCGAGGCCGAGCGCATCTACGAGGAGTTCCAGGCGGAGCTCTCCGGCGCCAGGCACGAGGCGGCGCTGATCCGGCAGACCGCCACCGAGGAGGGCGCGGCGCTGATCGCCGGGCTGCGGGCCGAGGGGCAGGAGCTGCGGGAGCGGATGCTCGCGGAGGCGAAGGTCCGGCTGGAGGCCGACCGGGTGCTGGCCGAGGCGGAGCTGCGGGAGGACGTGGCCCGGCTGGCCACCGAGCTCGCCGGCCGGGTGATCGGCGAGCCCGTCGCCGGGCTGCCGCGCACCCGGGCGATCGCCGACGAGTTCTTCGCCGAGCACGACGCGAGGGCGGGCGCAGGCGCCTGAGGCCGGGCGACCGCCGCACCTCTCCCACCGGGGATCGGGCCCCGGCCGGTGGTGGTCCCACCGGTCGGGGCCCTTCCCGTTCCCGGCTTTCCGATTCGGACCCCGCGGCCCCCGGAATCCGCTGCGCATGCGTATGCGGGCCGCCCGGACGTGCGTAAACGGGGATTTCAGTATGTACCGGGCGTCCGCACGCGTGGTCGAATGACCGGGTAGTCGCTGGCGCCGGGGGCAGGCGGCCGGCCCTGGCGGGGTGCGGGAAATCCCCCCGCGCACGGGCCGGAAATACCTCGTCCTGACAGAACCTGGCAGACCGAGGAAAAAGAGGTAACCGTGGCCGAGCACTTCCTTTCCGCCTATCTCACGCCGCCGGGGCCGGGTGCGGTCTTCTCGGTCCGGCACGACCAGAACGTGGCGCTGTGGCGCCGCGACGGGGCGGACGTCGAACTGGTCCGCGTCTGGGAGCTGGAGCGGGTCAGCGGTCAGAAGCACCACTTCTGGCCGCTCTACACCGAGGGCCGGGCCGAGGCCTTCCTGTCGGCGCTGCTGGCGGAGGAGGGGCTGACCCTCGACGACATCACCGCCACCTGGGGCACGCCCGGGCTGCCGAAGGCGCAGCCGGTGCCGAAGCCGGCCGGGGCGGAGGAGTTCCCGCTGCACAGCCTGGCGCACCTGTTCAGCGGGGTGCTGCGGGACGTCCCGCTGTTCCGCGAGGGCCAGATCGTCGGCCTGGCGATCGACGCGCTGCCCGACTACGCGCAGGAGAGCCGTCCCAACACCTACTGGTACGCCGGCTGCGTGGTGAAGCAGGGCCGGATCACCTTCGAGCCGGTGGAGTCGCCCGGCCCGCTGTACACCGCCGCGGAGACGGTGTTCGGGCTGGAGCCCGGCTCGTTGATGGCGCTGGCCTCCGCCTCGACGGCCGCGATCGACTTCGACGCCGAGGCGGCGATCGCCGACGTCACCTTCTTCGGCGGCTCCGCGACCCAGCCCTGGAAGGCCGCCCACGACCTGGTCCGCTCGGTGGTGGAGGCCGCCGAGCTCCAGCTCGCGGACGTCGAGCTGGACGACACGCTCAGCCGCGAGGACCACCTGCGCAGCGCGGTGATGAAGGTGATCCAGCGCTGCTGCGAGGGCGTGGCGATCCGCAACGTGGAGCGGCTGCTGGAGGTCGGCGGCATCCGCGCCGAGGACACCCACCTGGCCACCACCGGCGGCTACGCGCTCAACTGCCCGACCAACACCCTGCTGATGGACCGGTTCGGCTTCAAGGGCCTGGTCACCCCGCCGTGCGCCAACGACTCCGGCCAGGGCATCGGCCTCGGCCTGCTCGGCCTGTACGGGGCGGGCGCGCTGGACGGGGCCGACCTGCGGATCGTCTCGCCGTACTACGGCCGGGACGTCCTGGACGTGGCGGAGGCGCTGGCCGAGTTCGCGCCCTGGATCGTCTCGGTGACGGACTTCGAGGCCGAGCGCTTCGTCGCGGACGTCTCCGACGGCGTGATCGCCTGGGTGGACGGCCGGGCCGAGCTCGGGCCGCGCGCGCTGGGCCACCGCAGCCTGCTCGGCGACCCGCGCTCGCAGAAGGTCAAGGACCTGCTGAACGAGTACAAGCGGCGCCAGTGGTGGCGGCCGGTCGCGCCGATGGTGATGGCCGAGTACGCGGGCGAGTGGTTCGCCTCCGACCGCGAGTCGCCGTACATGCTGGAGGCGGTCCAGGTGCGGCCGGAGGTGCGGGAGCTGGTCCCGGCGATCGTGCACCTGGACGGCTCGGCGCGGCACCAGACCGTCACCGCCGAGTCCAACCCGCCGCTGCACCGGGCGCTGGACGCGTTCCGGGCCGCGACCGGGGTGCCGATCCTGTGCAACACCTCGCTCAACGACAAGGCCGAGGCGGTCGTCGACCAGGCCGCGCAGGCACTCAACTTCTGCGTCCGCAAGGGCGTTCCGGTGCTCTACCTGTGCGGGCGGCGGGTCGAGCTGCGGGCCGAGCCGGTGCCGGCCACGGCGGCGCCGACCGAGCCGCGGCCGCGCGCCCTGGAGTACTTCGCCGGGCAGGAGGCGGACCGCGACGCACTGTGGCAGGGCTGGCTGGACGCCGGCTACACGGTCGAGGGCATGTACCACCTGTCGCGCAGCCACCAGCTCCGTGCCGAGCAGGAGCTCTCCACGCCCGAGCGGGTCAACCTGCTGGCCGCGTACCGGGCGAAGGTGGACCCGTCGTTCACCGGCCTGGTGAACAACTTCCGCCGCACCCACGGGCCGGGCGGCTCCTTCGTCGACCCGTCCACGCTGACCGGGGCGTTCGGGGTGATCAACCCGCTGCGGCGCTCCCGCTAGGGGCCGGACGGGCCCGGACGGCACCGGGAACGGGTCGGGGGGTAGGGCTTCGAAGCCCTACC
>NZ_JBEPAK010000279.1:0-8597 GCF_040298565.1 Kitasatospora sp. NPDC001539
GGCCGCCCGGCGGGCGGCCGCTTCGCCGTTCCCGGGGCGGCGCGCCTCATGCGGAGAGCGCCTGGCCGTCCTCGGGCAGGAAGCAGGCGGCCGCCAGCTCGTCCAGGGAGAGGCCCAGCGCGTACGCCAGCGCCGAGATGGTGAAGAAGGACGGCGTCGGCGCCCGGCCGGTCTCGATCTTGCGCAGCGTCTCCGCCGAGACCCCGGCCACCGCCGCGACCTCGACCATGCTGCGTTCACCACGCGCCTCGCGCAGCAGCGCACCGAAGCGCTCCCCGCGCTCGCGCTCCCACGGGGTCAACGGAGTCCTCACCATGGCGCCGAGTCTACGGCGTGCCCGGTGGGCCCGGAGGGGCGCGGCTCCATCGTTCCGAGCCGTGATACAAATACCGGTATAAGAATTGGATCCAGGGAGTGGTTCACCATGGTCGAGCTCAAGTCGGACACCGCCCTCGCCGCGATGCGGGAGGCCGGGAGGGTCGTCGGCAACGCGCTGGCAGCCGTGCAGCAGGAGGCCGCGATCGGTGTCAGCCTGCTGGAGCTGGACGAGGTGGCACGGGGCGTCCTGGCCGCCGCCGGGGCGAGCTCGCCCTTCCTCGGGTACCGGCCGTCCTTCGCGCCCGTCCCCTTCCCCGCGGTCATCTGCGCCTCCGTCAACGACGCCGTGGTGCACGGCGTCCCCGACGGCTACCGACTGCGCGACGGCGACCTGGTGAGCATCGACTGCGGCGCCGTGCTGGACGGCTGGTGCGGCGACGCCGCCGTCAGCTTCACCGTCGGCACCGCCCGGCCCGAGGACACCGCCCTGATCGCCGCCGCCCGGCGGGCCCTGGAAGCCGGGATCGCCGCCGCGGTGGTCGGCAACCGGCTCGGCGACCTCGGCTACGCCGTCGGCGCCGTCGCCCGCGCCGGGCGGTACGGGATGCTGGAGGGCTTCGGCGGCCACGGCATCGGACGCCGGATGCACGAGGACCCGCACGTGCCCAACGAGGGCCGCCCCGGCCGGGGCTTCCCGCTGCGCCCGGGCCTGGTGCTGGCCATCGAGCCGATGCTCACCGCCGGCGGCCGCGGCGACTACCGCACCGACCCGGACGGCTGGACCCTGCGCACCACCGACGGCAGTCGCGCCGCTCACATGGAGCACACCGTCGCCGTCACCGAGGACGGCCCGCGCATCCTCACCCTGCCGTGACCGCGGCCCCGCCGTAGCCGTAGCCGTGCCCCGCCGAAGCCGTCGCCGTGGCCCCGCCGTAGCCGTGGAGCGGCCGTGCCCGCCACCGGCGGGGGACCGCCGCCCGGCCGTGGCTGCACGCGCACCACGGGCCCCGCGGGTGACGGACGACACGCGGTGCCGCCGCCTCCCCCGGAGTACTGTGCGGGGCATGACAGACCAGGACTTCACCACGCGGGTCACCGTCCGCGGCTATGAGACCGACACCCAGGGCCACCTGAACCAGTCCGTCTACCTCCAGTACGCCGAGCACGCCCGCTGGGAGTACCTCCACGCCGCCGGGATCCGGCAGGCGGACCTGGTGGCCAAGGGCGTCGGCCCGGTCGTCCTGGAGACCACGATCAAGTACCTGCGGGAGCTGCGCGCCGGCGACGCCGTGGACATCACCTGTACCTTCGCCTGGCGGGACGGCAAGACCTTCCAGGTGGTGCAGCGGCTGGTCCGGGAGGACGGCGTGCTCGCCGCCGAGATCACCGGGGTCGGCGGCATCCTCGACCTGGCGGAGCGCCGGCTGGTCCTGGACCCGCGCGAGCCGCTGCGCGCCCTGGCCTCGGACCCGGGCCTGCTCGGCCTCTGATCCCCGCTCAGTCCTCCCGCCCGTGCCGGTGCCGCCCGGCGTCCGCCGCCGTCCGAGGGTGGTCGGCGGCGGCGATCAGGGCGGCCAGTCCGGTGGTCACCGGCACCGAGGCCACCAGCCCGATGCTGCCGACCAGGGCGCGGGCGACCTCCTCGGCCACCAGTTCGCTGGTGGCCACCGACACCACGTCCCGGTGCGCGATCGAGAACAGCAGCAGCAACGGCAGCGCGGCGCCCGCGTAGGCGAGCACCAGGGTGTTGACGGTGGAGGCGATGTGGTCCCGCCCGATCCGCATGCCCGTCCGGTAGAGCCGGCCGGCGCCCATGGTCGGGTCGGCCTGGTGCAGCTCCCAGACCGCCGAGGTCTGGGTGACCGTCACGTCGAACAGCACCCCCAGCGAGCCGATCACGAACCCGGCCAGCAGCAGGCCGCGGGTCTCGATCCCGGGGTAGAGGAGGTGGACCAGGCCCGTCTCCTCCGAGGTGTTCCCGGTCAGGTGCGCCCAGGCGGCGAACGCCAGGCTGAGCGCCCCGATCAGCACCAGGGACACCAGCGTGCCGAGCACCGCCACCGAGGTCCGCGCGGAGAGCCCGTGGCACAGGTAGAGCGCGATCAGCATGATGGCGCCGGCGCCGACGACCGCCACCAGCAGCGGGTCCGCGCCGTGCAGCACGGCGGGCAGGATGAACAGCGACAGCACCGCGAAGCTGATCACCAGCGCGACCAGCGCGGCCGCCCCGCGCCACCGCCCGACCAGCACCACGATCGCCGCGAACAGCCCGGCCAGGACGCCCAGCGGCAGTCTGCGGCCGTGGTCCACCGCGCTGGAGCGCAGGTGCTGCTCGAGGCCCGGGCCGGTGTGCGGGTGCGCCGGGACCCCACCTGGCCAGAGCAGCACCAGCCCGACCACCACGGCCACCGCGAACGGGATCAGCACGGCCGCGATCACCGTGCGCAGCCGGGCGGAGACCGGCGCGGCGGGCCCGTGGGCGTGCGAGTGCCCCGCCACCACGCCCGCCGCCACACCCTGTGCCGGGCCCTCGGCCGTGCCGTCGCCGCCCGCGCGTTCGTCCGCCAGCGTCCCTGTCGTCACCTCACGCCTCCTCAGTCACCGGGCCGCGGCGCCCGATCCACCGCGACCTCCGAAATCATCGGGGCCCGGCCCGCCGTTGCGGCGCAGGGCGCGAACGTGGGCGCGCCGCGGGGTGGCACGGTCCCACCCCGGGGCCGGGGGATTCCCCCACCCCCGACCGACCGGCTGCCCGCATGGGCCCAAGTCCGCCACCACGGAAGACTCCTGGCCATGACGAAGAGCATCCGCCGAACCGCCGCCGCCACTGCGGCCGCCGCCATCGCCGTCACCGCGCTCACCGCCCTGCCGGCCGTCGCCGAACCGCAGCACGCCGGCCGGGACCACCTCCACTGGTCCGCCTGCCAGGGGCACGCCGACCCGCGCCAGCGGTGCGCCGACCTCAGCGTCCCTCTCGACTACAACGACCCGGACGGCCAACGGATCACGGTCGCCGTCTCCCGGATCGCGACCGCCAAACCCGGCCTGCGCCACGGGGTGCTGCTGATCATCCCCGGCGGCCCCGGTGACGACGGCCTGGACCGCCCGAGCAGCGCGGTCGACCGGCTGCCGCAGGAGGTGCTCGACCGCTTCGACCTGGTCGGCTTCGACCCGCGCGGCGTCGGGCGCTCCACCCCCGTCAGCTGCGGCCTGGACCACGCCGACCTGGCGATGGTCAAGCTCCGCCCCTGGCCCGACGCGGACGGCTCGATCGACGCCAACCTGGCCAACGGCCGCCGCTTCGCCGAAGCCTGCGCCCGCAACGGCGGCCCGGTGCTCCGCAGCATCTCCACCGCCAACGAGGCCCGGGACATCGACAGCATCCGGCGCGCCCTGGGAGAGCGCCGCCTCTCCGCCTGGGGCACCTCGTACGGCACCTACGCGGGCGCCGTCTACGCCACGCTGTTCGCGCAGCGGACCGACCGGATCGTGCTGGACAGCAACGACGACCCGGACCCGTCGCGGGTCGGCCGCGGCTGGCTGGCGGCCTTCGGCCAGGGGGCGGAGGACCGCTTCCCCGACTTCGCCGCGTGGGCCTCGGCGCCCGGCAATCCGGACCGGGTCGCCGACACCCCCGAGCAGGTCCGGCCGCTCTTCCTCGACCTCGCCGCCCGCCTGGACCGCAACCCGCTGCCCTGGCCCGGCGCCAACCCGGCCGAACTCGACGGCAACGGGCTCCGGGAGACCATGCTGACCAGTCTGTACGCGGACGCCCGCTTCCCCGACCTGGCCCGGATGATGCTGGCGGCCCTGGGCCGCCGCCCGCTGCCCACCCCCGTGGCGGCGCCCGACGAGGTGCTGCAGAACCACATCGCCGCCTCCGCGGGCACCCTCTGCAACGACGTCGCCTGGCCGACCGACCCGGCCGCCTACGCCAAGGACGTGGCCGCCGAGCGCGCCGCCCGTCCGCTCACCGCCGGCATGCCGGTGAACGCGATGCCGTGCGCCTTCTGGCCGTTCGCCCCCGCCGAGCCGCCGGTCCGGGTGAGCGGCCGGGGCCCGGCGAACGTCCTGCTGGCGCAGAACCTGCGCGACCCCGCCACCCCGTACCGCGGGGCGCTCGAGCTGCGGAAGGCCTTCGGCGACCGCGCCCGGATGGTCACCGTGGACTCCGGCGGCCACGACGTCTACCGGGCGAACGGGAACGCCTGCGGCGACGCGGCGGTGACGGACTTCCTGGTGACCGGCCGCCGCCCGTCCGACGACGTGTTCTGCCCAGCGAGCTGAGGTTCGAGGCGCAGCGAGGGGGGCCGTACGCGGGGGGAACGAGCCGTGGGCGAACGGTCCTTGCCTCCGCGTACACCGCTTCGGGCCCGCGCGGAAGAGTCGAAGCCGTCGCGATTTTGTGACAATCGTTCGCCAACAAGCCGCCCACGCAGGGGTTTCACGGCCCTAGTGTTCGAACCATGCCACCGAAGAGCCGCATACCTTCCCCGGACCCGGGCGACACCTGGGTGCCGCGCCCGAGGCGCCGTGAGACCCCCCTCGGAATGCTGCGCCACGCGGCGGGCTACCTCGGCTCCTGCGTGCTCGGCGGCGTACTGCTGGCGGGCCTGCTGCTCCCCGCGGCCGGCGCCGTCGGACTGGCCGCCAAGAGCGGCGCCGAGAGCTTCCAGAACATCCCCGACGACTTCAAGGCCCCGCCGCTGACCCAGGCCACCCAGATCTTCGACGCCAAGGGCGGCCTGATCGCCAAGGTCTACGAACGGGACCGCACGGTCCTGACCGCCGACCAGATGTCCCCGCTGATCCGCCAGGCCCAGGTGGACATCGAGGACGCCCGCTTCTACGAGCACGGCGCGGTGGACCTCAAGGGCGTCCTGCGGGCCGTCACCAAGAACGCCGAGAGCGGCGCCACCGTCCAGGGCGCCTCCACCCTGACCCAGCAGTACGTGAAGAACGTCAACGTCGAGATGGCCGGGGACGACCCGGTCGCGGTGCGCGAGGCCCAGCGCAAGACGCTCGGCCGCAAGATCCAGGAACTCCGCTACGCCATCAAGCTGGAGGAGGACCTGACCAAGGACCAGATCCTCACCAACTACCTGAACATCACCTTCTACGGCCACCAGGCGTACGGCATCGAGGCCGCCTCCCAGCGCTACTTCAGCAAGTCCGCCAGGGAACTCACCCTGCCCGAGGCGGCGATGCTCGCCGGGCTGGTGCAGAACCCGTCCCAGTACGACCCGAAGCTGCACCCGGTCGCCGCCCGGAAGCGCCGGGACACCGTCATCGACAAGATGGTGGAGAACAAGCACATCACCGCCGACCAGGCCGCGCAGGCCAAGGCGGCCCCGCTCGGCCTCGACTACAAGGAGCCGCAGAACGGCTGCATCACCGCCCGCGCCGGCATGGGCTTCTTCTGCGACTACGTGCGGCACGTCGTCAAGCAGGACCCGGTGTACGGCAAGAGCGCCGCCGAGCGCAAGAAGCTCTGGGACACCGGCGGTCTGAACATCTACACCACCCTGGACCCGGACAAGCAGGCCGCCGCGCAGAACGCCGTCTCCACCAAGGTGTACGTCTCCGACCCGGTCTCGGCGGCCATGACCATGGTCGAGCCCGGCACCGGCAAGATCCTGGCGATGGCCCAGACCCGCCCGTACGGCCTGGCGAAGGAGCAGAACCAGACCGTCGTCAACCTCAACGTGGACGCCGCGATGGGCGGCGGCATCGGCTTCCAGCCCGGCTCCAACTTCAAGCCGATCGTGGCCGCCGCCGCCCTCGAGGCCGGTCTGCCGCCCACCCAGCGGTACGACTCGCCGAACCGGATGGACTGGCCGACGATGAGGACCTGCGACGGCACCTGGAAGAACCTGAACAAGGGCACCAAGGACGGCACCATCCCCAACGAGAGCGCCCGCGAGGTCGGCCCGTACGAGCTCAAGGAGGCGATGGCCCTCTCGGTCAACACCTACTTCGTGCAGATGGAGCAGGAGATCGGGCTCTGCGCCGTCAAGCAGATGGCGAACAAGCTGGGCGTGACCGGCAGGGCGAGCGGCGACCCGCTCCAGGAGGTGCCCGCCCTCGGCCTCGGCACCCAGGAGGTCAGCCCGCTGACCATGGCCAACGTGTACGCGACCTTCGCCGCCCGGGGCAGCCACTGCGCACCGCTGGCGATCAACCGGATCACCACGGTGGACGGCAAGGACGTCCCGGTGAGCCCGGTCCGCTGCGACCAGGTGATGTCCCAGGACACCGCCGACGTGATCAACACCGTGCTGCTCGGGGTGACCGAGAAGGGCGGCACCGCGCGCGACCTCCGGCTGGACGACGACCGCCAGATCGCGGGCAAGACCGGCACCACCGACGAGAAGAAGTCGGCCTGGTTCACCGGCTACACCGGCAACCTGGCCGCCTCGGTCTGGCTGGGCAGCCCGGGCACCAAGGTGCCGATGCGCAACATCCGGATCGGCGGCCAGTACCAGCCGGAGGTCTTCGGTGCGACGGGCCCCGGGCCGATCTGGCAGCGGGCGATGAGCGACGCCGTGAGGTCCATGCCGGAGCAGGAGTTCACCACGGTCCACATCCCGGACCCGATCAGGCGCGACCCCGGCTGCGGCGCCTCCGGCGGCAGCCCGGGCCAGGCCACCTGCGTCGGCGGCACCAACCCCGGCTCCACGAACCCGGGCTCCGCCGGTACGCCGCCGGGCCGGCCGCGTGGCACCAGCGCCCCGGCCACCGGCCAATCGGGCGGCAACTCCTCGGGCACGAACCCACCGGGCGCCAACCCGTAGGGCACCGCCAGGTGGGGGACCGCCCGTAGCGCGCCGGCCCTTCGGGCGGTAACCCGTAGGGCACGGACCCGGGGTGGGCGCTCCACCCGGGGCCGCGGGGCGTCGGCCGGCCAACGGGCCTCGACCGGCTACCGGGCCTCGACCGGCTCGCCGCTGTCCTGGTCGACGTTGAACACCCGCCGGTAGGAGTCGGTCACCACCGTCACCTGCGACCGCCCGGTCCAGCTCGCCTCCACCAGCCGGGCGTCGTCCGGCCCGCCGCCGACGTCCGTGAGCAGCCAGCGCCGGGCCGACCAGCCCTCGCCGCACTCCAGCAACACCTGCCAGTGGTCCCCGGCCTCCGGCCCGGAGCCGTACGAGCGGTGCACCACCACCAGGACCCGCTCCGCCCCCGCCGGCGCCGCCTCCCGGCTGCGGGTCTCGGCGGCCGACACCTTGTGCACGGCCAGCGCGCCGAGCACGAACACCACCCCGGCGGTCACCGTCACCGTCCGGGTGGCCGTCCGGACGGCGGTGCGACGGTCGCCCAGCCAGGCGGCGGCGATCAGCGCGGCCAGTGCCCCGCCGAGCAGCGGTTCCGGCTGGTTGAGCAGGTCGGCGACCAGCATCAGCCCGCCCGAGCGGCTCTCCCACTGCCCCCAGGTGTACAGCAGGACGGCCAGCGCCCCGCAGGCCGCCAGCACCCGGACCAGGACGCGCCTGGCCCGCCGCGTCCGCCGACCCGCCCCGTCGTCCGGGCGGCAGCCCATCCCGTTGCCCACGCGGCCGTTCATCGTCCCCCCGGTCATGTCGTCACAGCTCCGCGAGGAGCTTCCGGCCCTCCGGCCAATCACCCAGCCCGGAGTCCGCGTTGAGGTGCCCGTAGGCGCCCGCCTCGACGTGCCGGGCGCCCCACGCTCGGGCGAACTCCCGGGCCCGCTCCGGGCTCACCCACGGGTCGTCGGTGGAGGAGACCACCACGGTCGGGAACGGCAGGGGATCCAGCGCCACCGGGCGGAAGCCGAACAGCTCCGGCACCTCGGCCGTGTCGATGTCGGCCGGGGCCACCAGCAGGGCACCCCGGACGGCGGCCGTCCGCCCGGCCGGGGCCCCGGCCACCCAGCGGGCCACCGTGACGCACCCCAGGCTGTGCGCGACCAGAACCACCGGTCCCTCGGCGGCGGCCCCGGCCACCGCCGCGTCCACCCGGGCCACCCAGTCCGTCAGCTCCGGGTGGTCCCAGTCCGCCTGCTCGACCCGGCGGAAGGCCTCCGGCTCGGCGGCCTCCCAGCGGGACTGCCAGTGACCGGGGCCGGAATTCTGGTAGCCGGGCAGGATCAGGTAGGTGGTGCGGTCCGGCATGGGCTCCTCCGGCAGGCGAACGGCAACGGGCAGCAGGAGTCTAGGACCCGGGCGCCCCGCCGCCGCAGCCGGGCGCTGCCGCCCGGTCGGCGTGGGCCCTGCACCGGCCGGTCCCCGGGGGCGCTACCCCGACCCGCCTCGGGG
>NZ_JBEPAK010000280.1:0-8586 GCF_040298565.1 Kitasatospora sp. NPDC001539
CTTCCGATCTCGAACCGCCGCGGGCCGTCAGGCCTTCGGGCCCGCCGACTGGACGACCTCGAAGGACCACAGCGTGGACCCGGACGCGGCCGGACGCTTGGGCGCCTCGCCCTCACCGCCGCCCTGGTGGGCCGCCTTCATGGGGCCCTCCATCCAGGCCTTGAAGTCCTCCTCGCTGCGCCAGCGGGTGTAGACGAGGTACTGGTCGGTGCCCTCGACCGGGCGGAGCAGCTCGAACCACTCGAAGCCGTCCGAGTTCTCCACCGCGCCGGCCCGCGAGGCGAAGCGCTGCTCCAGCACCTCGCGCTGCTCGGCGGGAACCGTCAGTACGTTGATCTTGACGACGGACATGCCGCTCCTTCTGCTCCGCCGGGGCCCCGGGGACGGGACTCCGGTCAGGTCACTGCGTACGGCAGCAGTCTGCTACACCTGACGCCGGGTGAGTCGGCCGAGTCAGGCGATCCACGGCGGGACGATGCGCTGGTCGTCGCGCGGTGCGAGGGCGCAGGCGCCGGGCGGGGTGACGGCGTCGGGGTTGTAGGCGTGGGAGGGGGAGGTGGAGGCGACGAGGGCGGTGAAGCCCTCGGTGGTGGAGATGCGCCGGGGGAGGCCGACGGGGAGGACCAGGGTGTCGCCGGCGGCGACGGTGAGCGGCTCGCCGTCCAGGTCCACCGCGGCGGTGCCGACCAGGACGGTCCAGACCTGCTCGGCGTCCATGGCGTGGAGCGGGCCCTGCCGGCCGGCGCCCATCTCGACCCGCCAGACGGCGAGGGAGGTCGAGCCCTGGGTGGGTGAGGCGCAGGTGGTCATGACGGCGTTCGGGGTCTGGGTGCGTCGGGCGTCGGTCGAACGGATCACGGGCATGGCGGAGGAACCCCCTAAGATGGACAACGTCGTTGCCTATATGGTCAATGAGGTTGTCTATCGTGTCAACTGAACCCGCTCCGCCCGGTTTCGAGCTGCCGCTGCGCCTGCTGCTCGCCTTCCGGACGATCATCGACGAGCTGCACGAGCGGATCGCCCGCGAGGGCCACCCGGATCTGCGCCCCATGCACGGCTTCGTCTTCCAGGCGATCGGCCCGGACGGCACCACCGCCGTCGAGCTCGGACGGCGGCTCGGGGTCTCCAAGCAGGCGGCGGGCAAGACCGTCGAGAACCTGGAGCAGCTCGGCTACGTCGAGCGGGGCAGCGACCCGGGCGACGCCCGGCGCAAGGTGGTGCGGCTCACCGCCCGGGGCGTGGACTGCCTGGTGCGCTCGGCGCGGATCTTCGACGAGCTGCGCGCGGAGTGGTCGCAGGCCCTCGGTGAGGAACAGCTGCGCCAGGTCGAGGACGGCCTGCGGCGGCTCGCTCCCGGGGATCCGTTCCGGCTCGACACCCCGCGCTGGTTCGGCGCGCCCTGAGGGCATGCGGACCGCGGGCCCGGAGCAGGCAGGAGGAACGCAGAGCAGACAGGCGGCACAAGGCGGGAGGAACAGGCGAAGGTGCGGGCGCGGCCCGGGGTGGTCAGAAGGACCGCCCCTCCCCCCGGTACGGGGGCTCCGGCCCGGTCGGGTCCGGCCGGTCCCGGCGGTCGGCGCAGAGGGCGGAGCTGAGCCGGGTGAGGAGTTGGGCGAGGTCCGCGAACTGGGTCTCGTCCCAGTCCCCCAGCAGCTCCGCCAGCTGGGTGCGCCGGGCCGCGACCAGCCGCAGCGCGGCCTCCTCGCCAGGTTCGGTGAGGCGCAGCGGCAGGCCGCCGGTGCGCGCGGCGAGGCCCCGGCCCTCCACCTCGCGCACGGCCGCCTCGACGACCGCGACCGGGACGATCCGCCGCTCGGCCAGTTCGGCGGGCTCCACCGAGCCGTGGTGGTGCATCTGGAGGAGCAGCCAGCTGGAGGCGGGCAGCAGGTCGAGCCCGGCGGTGGCGGTGATCCGCCGGAACAGGTCGCGCCGGGCCTCCCGGGTGCTCAGCACCGAGAGGGCGCGGGCGATCTCGTCCAGGGAACTGCGCTCGACCGGGTTGAGGCCGATGGACTCGCCGAGGTCGGGCGCGGTCACGGTGGTGCGCAGCTTCTCCTCGCGCAGGAAGAGCGACAGCACGAAGGCGACCAGCGCGACGGGCACCGCGTACAGGAACACCCGGGTGATCGACTCGGCGTACGCGTGGTAGACGGCGGCCTGGGTCGTGGCCGGCAGCGCGGCGACCAGGCGCGGATCGGCGGTGATCGCCTCGGTGTGGAAGCCGGGCGGCAGCGGCCGGCCTGCGAGGGCGTCGGCGAGCCGGGTGCGCAGGCCGCTGGTGAAGATCGTGCCGAAGACGGAGACGCCGAAGGAGGCACCGATGGAGCGGAAGAAGGTGGCGCCGGCAGTGGCCACCCCGAGGTCCTGGTAGCCGACCGAGTTCTGCACGATCAGCACCAGCACCTGCATCACCAGGCCGAGTCCGAGGCCGAAGACCAGGAAGTAGAAGCTCATCTCGGCGGTGCTGCTGTGCTCGTCCAGGCGGGAGAGCAGCAGCAGGCCGACCGTGGTGACGGCCGTTCCGGCGATCGGGAACACCCGGTAGCGGCCGGTGCGGGCGACGATCTGCCCGGAGCCGATCGAGGTGAGCAGCATGCCGAGCACCATCGGCAGCATGTGGATGCCGGACAGGGTGGGCGAGACCTGCTGGACGACCTGGAGGAAGGTCGGCAGGTAGGTGAGCGCGCCGAACATCGCGAAGCCGACCACGAAGGAGATCACCGCGACCAGGCTGAAGGTTCGCGACCGGAACAGCCGCAGCGGCAGGACCGGCTCCACGGCGGTGCGCTCGACCGCGACGAAGGCGGCCAGCAGCACCAGTCCGAGCACCCCCAGGCCGACGATCTGCCAGGAGCTCCAGGCCCAGGTGGTACCGCCGAGGGAGGTCATCAGCACCAGGCAGGTGGCGACGGCGGCGATCAGCGCGGTGCCCGGGTAGTCGATCCGGTGGTCGCGCCGGACCTCCCGTCCGTGCAGCACGGCGGCGATCACCACCAGGGCGACCGCGCCGATCGGCAGGTTGACGTAGAAGACCCAGCGCCAGCTGAGGTGGTCGACGAACAGGCCGCCGAGCAGCGGACCGAGCACGCTGGTGACGCCGAAGACGGCGCCGAAGAGGCCCTGGTACCTGCCGCGGTCCCGGGGCGGGACGAGGTCGCCGACGATGGCCTGGGAGAGCACCATCAGCCCGCCGCCGCCCAGGCCCTGGAGAGCCCGGAAGGCGATCAACTCGCCCATGTTCTGGGCGATTCCGCACAGCACCGAGCCGAGCAGGAAGATCACGATGGAGGCCTGGAAGAAGCGCTTCCGGCCGTACATGTCGCCGAGCTTGCCCCAGAGGGGCGTGGCGGCGGTGGAGGCCAGCATGTAGGCGGTGACCACCCAGGACAGGTGCTCCAGGCCGCCGAGGTCGCTGACGATGGTGGGCAGCGCGGTGGAGACGATGGTCTGGTCGAGGGCCGCGAGCAGCATCGCCAGCAGCAGGGCGCCGATCGGCACCCACAGGTTGGGGACGGTGGCCTCCGGCGGGCCCGGCTCCTTCGCCGGGCTCCGGTCGGACGCGGCACGGGGGTCCGTCATGGCGTCTCCACAGGCGGCACGGCCTCTCCGTAGGTCGCGGGGCCGGACGACGGGGCGCCCGCCGGGTGATCACTCCCAGTTCCCCATGCTGGCAGACATGTCCCGGTATGCACCGTCCGGTTGAGCCGAACGTAAGCACCCGGCCCGCCCGTCGCGCCCCGGGGCCCTCCGCGGGAGCCAACCACCACCAACCGGCACAACACCCCCGCGGGCGTCCGGGCGCCCCTGTCCACCCTCCGGGACGTCCTGCATAATCAGGCGCGATCGCGAGCACCGGGTCAGGAACCGGAGCCCGGAGCCCGGGATCCGAGCGTCGTTCACCGACGAACCGCAGAACCGCAGAACCGCAGAACCGTCGAACTGCAGAACCGTCGAACCACCGGGAACCGAGAACCGAGGAGGACCGGCCGATGCCGGACCAGCACTGCCCGACGTGCGGCACCGCACGCCCCGCCGGGTGCGGCTGCCTCCTGGATCCGGCCACGGATCCGCGGGTGGGCCCCGGCCCCGGCCCCGGTCCCGTCTCCGGCGGGGATCCGAGCCTCGCGGAGACCGCCGTCCTCCCGCACCTCGAGGGCCCACCGCTGGTCCGCCCGTACGTGCCGCAGTCGGCCGGCCAGGTGGCGGAGGAGCCCGAGCCGGCCGGGGACCCGTTCGCGACCACCGTCCTGCCGCCGGTCCAGCTGCCGGGGCCGGTGCAGCCGGCGCCGTCGGGCCACCCGCAGGTCCAGCCGGTCCGGCCCCCGCTGGGCCCGGACGCGGACGCCTACGCCACCACCGTGCTCCCGCCCGTGGCACCCACCGGCCCCGGCGCCTACGCACCGGCCGCGGCGCCGCCCGCGCCCTACGACGGGGGCGGCGGCACCGTCTTCGACCTCACCCCGGCCGGGCCGGAGGCCGGCGGCGGACGGGCCGCGCGCCGGGCCGCCGAGCAGGCCGCGGAGCACCCGCCGGGCCGGCACAAGCTGCTGATCGGCGGGGTCGGCGCCGCCCTGGTGGCGCTCACCATCGGTGTCGCGTACGCCGTGACGCCCTCCCCGAAGCCGGACCCGGAGGCCAGGCGGGCCGAGCCGGTGGTCACCACCACGCTGGCGCCCGCCCCGGTCAACCCGCCCGCCGAGACCGCGCCCACGCCCAGCGCACCGCCGCCGACCAGCGCGGCACCGAGCCCCACGGCGACGGCCACCCGCAAGCCGACCCCGACCAGGACGCCGACCCCGACACCGACCCCAACGCCGACGCCGACCGCCACGGCGACGCCGACGCCCACCCCGACTCCCACGCCCACGCCCACGCCGACCGCCACCCCGACCCCGCGCATCCTCCAGGTGGGGATGACCGGGGCCGACGTGAAGGAGATGCAGCAGCGCCTGTACGCGGCGGAGTGCGGATTCGTCGACAAGTCGATCGTGTCCGGCACCTTCGACGACTGGACCCGCTCGGTGCTGTCGGACTACCAGCGCCAGAACCGCATCAGGGGCGAGAACGGCGTGTACGGCCCCAAGACCCAGGCCGTCCTCACCGCCGACCCGGGCTGCTGACTGACCGGACGCCGGCTCGTCAGCCGGTGATCGCGCCGACGATGCTGACGCCCGCCAGCACCACCATGATCGCCGCCGCCACCCTGATGATCAGCTTCATCGGCACGTGCTTGAGCAGCTTCTGGCCGCCCACGATGGCGATCCCGCCGACCGCGCACAGCGCCAGCCAGGAGCCGAGGCCCACCGCCAGTGGATCGGCGTACTTGGCGGCCAGGTTGGCGGTCATGATCTGAGTCAGGTCGCCGAACTCGGCGACCGCGACGACCACGAAGCTCGCCCCGGCCACCTTCCAGAAGCTGTTCGAGGACGGCTCCTTGGCCGCGTGCTCGTCGTCGTCGCCACCGCCGTGGAAGAGCAGCATCGCCGCACCGGCCAGGAACAGCGCACCGGTGACGCCCTCCACCCAGCGGTGCGGCAGCAGCGAGAGCAGGTGCCCGGCGACCAGCGCGAGGCCCACCTGGAGGGCGAAGGCGGCGGCGATGCCCGCGAAGACGTAGCTCGCGCGGTACTTGGTGCCGAGCACCAGGCTGGCCAGCGCCGTCTTGTCGGGCAGTTCGGCCAGGAAGATGATGCCGAACGTCAACGCGGCAACGGTCAGACTCATTCGGAGGAATCCCTGCGGTCGGGGCTGTCCGGCCTCCGCAGCTCCGCCAGGGGTCGCTTCGGCCCGACAGCACTGGAAACGGTCACAGCACTGCGGCCGAAGGTCTCGCCGGCAACCGCTCACCGAGCGGTGCCCCGGGCGCCGGGCCCGTGGGGGCCAGTATGTCGACGGTCCGGTGGAGGGCTACTCCCCTTCAACGCGCCCAAGCCTACCCGACCGGGTCGGCCCCGCCCGACGCGGTCACCAGCCCGCGCCCGACCAGCTCCAGCACCACCACCACCGCCGCCGACTCCACCGCCAGCAGCCCGATCAGCACGAACAGCTGCACCGCCCCCGCCTGGACGGGCGAGGCCCCGCCGAGCAGCATGCCGACGAAGGCCCCGGGCAGGGTGACCAGCCCGACCGTCCGGGTCTGGTCCAGCGCCGGGACCAGTGAGGTCGCCGCCGCCGTACGGCAGATCTCCAGCCGGGCGTCCCGCTCCTCGAAGCCGAGCGCCAACGCCGCCTCCACCTCGCCGCGCCGCTGCCGGAGCTCGTCCAGGGCGCGCCGGCCGGCCAACGAGGTGGCGGTGAGCGCCCCGCCGATCAGGATGCCCGAGACGGGGATCACCGACAGGCCCTTGGGCGGCAGCAGTCCGACGGCCAGCAGCAGGGCGAGCACCGGCAGCACCCCGGCGCCGATCGGGGCGGCCGCCCAGACCCAGCCGCGGCCCCGGGTCATCCGGCGTCCGGCGGTGTGCACCGCGACCGTGAACATCAGCAGCACGAACAGCGCCGACCACCACAGCGAGCCGACCACCCAGGTGATCACCGCCGCGACGGCCGCAAGCTGGACGACCGCCCGCAGTCCGGCCCGTGCCACCGCGTGCCCGTGGCCGAGCAGCCCCCACCCGGCCACGGCCACGGCGGCCAGCAACAGCGCCGCGGTGGCCACCCCGAGCACCGGGGTGACCGGCAGCAGCTGCCCGCCGGACCCGGACCCGGAGGCGGAGGGCGTCATCAGATCCAGCTGGTGAACCACATCCGGTCCTGCCAGGACGACATCGGGATCACCTCCGCCGTGTACAGCGGGTAGAAGAACGCGAAGCAGCCGACGATCGCGAGCACGACCAGCCCGGCGCCGGCCGCGCCCCACCGGCGGCGCGCGGGGCTGCTGCCGGCCGGGCCGAGGACCGCCCCGAGCATCTGGGCGACGGCCAGGCACAGGAACGGCACGAGCACGACCATGTAGAAGGAGAAGATCGTCCGCTCCTGGTACTGGAACCAGGGCAGGTAGATCCCGGCGACCGCGCAGAGCACGGCGCCCGAGCGCCAGTCCCGGCGGAAGAACCAGCGCCACAGCAGGTAGACCAGGGCGAAGCAGGCCGCCCACCACAGGAACGGGGTGCCCAGGCCCAGGATCTGCGCCGCGCAGCCGCCCGGGGCGGTGCAGCCGTTCGTCCCGGCGGGGACCTGCTCCCAGTACATCGAGACCGGGCGGCCGTCGACCAGCCACGCGAAGGGGTTGGACTGGTAGGTGTGCGGGGTGCTCAGGCCGGTGTTGAAGTCGTACATCTGCGAGTGGTAGTGCCACAGGCTGCGCAGCGGCGCGGGCACCCAGCTCATCGGGAGCTGCGGCAGCGGGATGCCGAGGACGTGGTCCGGGGAGAGCCCGGCCCGGCCGTCCGCCCAGTGCCGGTCGTAGCCGCCGTCGCCGCCCGCACGGCCGCCGCCACTGGCCAGCCAGCCCGACCAGGCGCCGACGTACACCACCAGGGCGGACCCGACCATGGCGAGGAAGGCCGGCACGGCGTCCCGGCGCAGCATGGCGCGCCAGGGGCGGCGGGCACCGGCGGCGCGGCGGCCGGCCTGGTCCCAGAGCACGGTGAGGACGCCGAGGGCGGCGAGGATCGGGGCGCCGTTCCACTTGACCGCGCAGGCGGCGCCGAGGAACACCCCGGCGGCGATCCGCCAGGGGCGCGGGCCGAGCCCCGCCCGGTCGGCGTCGGCCACGGCAGCCAGCGCTGCGCGGGCGCGGTCCCGGTCGACCAGCAGGGCGCCGAAGGCGGCGAGCACGAAGAACATCTGGATGCCGTCGAGCAGGCCCACCCGGCTCATCACCAGCTGGAGGCCGTCCACCGACATCAACAGGGCGGCGGTGCAGCCGATCAGGGTGGAGCCGAAGAGCCGGCGGCCGATCCGGGCCAGCATCAGCACGGTCACGGTGCCGAGCAGGGCGGTCATGAACCGCCACCCGAAGGGGTGCAGGCCGAACAACTGCTCGCCGACCGCCATCACCCATTTGCCGAGGGGCGGGTGGGCGATGAACTCGGGCGCGGAGCTGAGCGGGACGGACTGCGGGACGGCCAGGATGTCGGCGTTCGCGTGGTCGGGCCAGGTGCCCTCGTAGCCCTGCTGGAGCAGCGACCAGGCGTCCTTGGGGTAGTACGTCTCGTCGAAGACGAAGGCGTTCGGGTAGCCGAGGTGCCAGAAGCGCAGCAGACCGGCGAAGAGCGCGACGGCGATCGGGCCGAGCCAGCCGGAGTGGTCGGCCGTCCAGCGGACGACCGGGCCGAGTCGGCCGGAGCGGTCGGCCACCCGGCGGAGCAGCCCGCCGCGGGCCGGAGCGGGGTCGGCGGGGGCCGGGGCCGCCGGGGGGTGCGTGAGCGCCGCTTGGGTCATTGCCTCGCCGATCGCCGGTCTGCGGGGCCCGCGGGTGCTGTTCCGGGCCCGGGTTCTGCTGCCCCGGCCGGGGCCGGGCGGTCAACAGCCACTGACACTATGTGGCGGTGCCCGGGGAAGCCAAGCGCGACGGGCGCCGACCAGGTGACCCGGTCGGCGCCCGTCGCGAACACCTCGCACGGTGCAGGCCTTGCACGGTGC
>NZ_JBEPAK010000281.1:0-8579 GCF_040298565.1 Kitasatospora sp. NPDC001539
GTCGGCTCTCCCGTGCGCCCGGAGCGGGCCGGCGGGAGGCGGTGCGTCGCGTCAGTGAGCGGCGGCCGGAGCGGTCGTCGGCGCGCCGGCGGCACCGGACGGCGTGGCCGCGGCGGTGGTCGCGCCGGCCGAGGGGGTGCCGGGGGCGGCCGGGGTGGTCGCGCCCGCGGACGGGGTGGCCGCCGGGGTGGTCGCGCCCGGGGAGGCCGGGGTGGCGCTCTTGGAGGTCGTGGCCGACGGCGTCGGTCCGTAGCCGTTGTACAGGCCGCGGCCCCCGGGGCCCGAGTCCGGGCTGACGGCGGCCTGGGCGTCGACCTTCTGGCCGTCCTTGAAGGTGAAGGTGGTGGTGGCGAAGCCGCCGACGCGGACGGAGGCCGCCGGGACGGTGGCGGACGGGTTGCCCTGGCCGCCGACCGACACCGAGCCACCGGCCGGGATGACGATGCTGGACAGCGGGGCGCCAGCGGCGTCCGCGAAGGTGGCGCTGCTGGTGCCGACGGCGATCGACTGCAGCTCGGCCGGCGTGGTTGCCGTGTTGGAGATGTTGACGACCACGTTCACGGGGCCCGTGTAGTCGGTCGAGGTACCCGCCCCGGTGACGAGCACGATGTTGTTCAGCCGGAGGTTCGTCCCGACGGTCGCCGCCGCGTTGTCGGGCTTGATCTGCAGGGTGTCCGGCGTGTTGCCGGCCGCGCAGGAGGACAGCGAGGCGATGGCGATGGCGGCGATGGCGGCGATGCTGCCGCGTCGAAGGCTGCGGCTCACGGCGGCGGCTTCTCCTAGGTCACGTGTCGACAGGTCAGGTCTCAGATTATCGACCTCACTTATGCGCTCCTCACGGGGTGGTCCCCGTGTCGCACTCCCGGGGCCCCCTGGGGGCCGTCCGGCCGTACGGGCGCCGGTGCCCGAGGCCTCGGGGATGGCGCGTTCCGGGCACACCGTCCGAGCGCACCCGCCGCGGTGGCGCTCCGAGGCGCCGATCCGAAAGGGCGCTCCGAGGCGCCGCTCCGAGGGGGCGCCCGCCGCGCCACGCCAAGGGCGAGGCCGGGGAGGAGCCCCGAGGACAAGCTTCGACCAAGATCAAATAACGATCGGATCACGACTCGAAAAGGGGTGAAAGCTCAAGATCCAATCACGGTTACCGGGGGGTTGCGCAAGGGTTTCGTCAGGTGCCGGAACCGCCTCCGACCTGCGGGAAGCTCCTGTCGAACACCGGTCGCAGCACGTCATGGGGGTCCTTGTCAAGCCCCGAGACCGGCCCTGACCTGCGAAAACGCCCTTCGGGTGCGCCGCGAGGCGTGTTATTCTGGAAAGCCACGGAAGGGGTCCTGTCACATGACGTTCAAGGTTGGCGACACGGTGGTCTACCCCCATCACGGGGCCGCGCTGATCGAGGCCATCGAAATTCGCCAGATCAAAGGTGTGGACAAGACCTACCTGGTGCTCAAGGTGCAGCAGGGAGACCTGACGCTCCGGGTGCCCGCCGAGAACGCGGAGTTCGTCGGCGTGCGCGATGTAGTCGGCCAGGAGGGTCTGGACCGGGTCTTCGAGGTGCTGCGCGCACCGTACACCGAAGAGCCGACCAACTGGTCCCGTCGCTACAAGGCGAACCTGGAGAAGCTCGCCTCGGGTGACGTTATCAAGGTCGCCGAGGTTGTGCGCGACCTCTGGCGTCGCGAGCGCGAGCGCGGTCTCTCGGCCGGCGAGAAGCGGATGCTCGCGAAGGCGCGCCAGATCCTCGTCAGCGAGCTCGCGCTGGCGGAGAACACCAACGAGGACAAGGCGGAGACGCTGCTCGACGAGGTGCTCGCCTCGTAGGGCAGTCGGGCTGCCGCCCACCGCTCACAGCGCCCGGTGTCGGCGCGCCGCTCCCTGGACGGAACGTCCGGGAGTGGTGCAGTGGCACTTCGGGCGCTGAGGCGTGTCCGGACGACGTCTCCCGCCCGAGCCGGTCCGGGCCTGCAAGACCGTTTTTGCGGAGCTGTGCGGCAGGCTGCGGTGGACCGTGTCTCTTCGGAAGGGGCCCCTGCGCCCGCCGGGCACGCCAAGGCCATACCCACTTCGCCGAAGGAGTGAAACCTGAACGCCTCAGCAGCAGTCGCAGCAGCAGTGGTGCCCGCCGCAGGACGCGGTGAGCGGCTGGGGCCCGGTGCCCCCAAGGCCCTGCGTGACCTGGGCGGCGTCCCGCTCCTGGTGCACGCCGTACGGGCGCTGGCGCGCAGCCGGGCGGTCGGCCTGGTCGTGGTCGCCGCGCCCGCCGACGGGGTGGCCGACGTGGTCGCCCTGCTGGACAGCCACGGTCTGGCCGGCAAGGACGTCCGGGTGGTGGCCGGCGGCTCGACCCGCCAGGAGTCCGTCCGGCTCGGTCTGGCCGCGATCCCGGAGGACGTGGAGATCGTCCTGGTGCACGACGCGGCCCGTCCGCTGGTCCCGGTCGAGGTGGTGGACGCCGTCGCGGCCGCCGTCCGGGCCGGGGCGCCCGCCGTGGTGCCCGCGGTGCCGCTGGCCGACACCGTGAAGCGGGTCGAGCCCAGCCCGGGCCGCCCCGAGCCGGTCGTCGACACCCCGGAGCGGGCCACCCTGCGCGCGGTGCAGACCCCGCAGGGCTTCGACCGGGCCACCCTGGTCGAGGTGCACGCCAAGGCACTGGCCGAGGAGGCCGCGGGCGGCGCCGACGCCCCGGCGGTCACGGACGACGCCGGCCTGGTGGAGCGCTACGGGGGCCAGGTCGTCGTGGTGCCCGGCCACGAGGAGGCGTTCAAGGTCACCCGCCCGTTGGACCTCGTGCTCGCCGAGGCCGTACTCGCCCGCCGGAGGGCCGCCGATGACTACTGAGCCGTTGATCCCCCGGGTGGGGATCGGCACCGACGTGCACGCCTTCGAGGCCGGCCGGCCGCTCTGGGTGGCCGGACTGGAGTGGCCGGACGCCGAGTTCGGGCTGTCCGGGCACTCGGACGCGGACGTCGCCGCGCACGCCGCCTGCGACGCGCTGTTCTCGGCCGCCGGAATCGGCGACCTGGGCGCCCACTTCGGCACCGACCGCCCGGAGTGGGCCGGTGCCTCCGGAGTGAAGCTGCTCGGCGAGGCGGCCCGGCTGGTCCGCGAGGCGGGTTTCGAGATCGGCAACGTCGCGGTCCAGGTGATCGGCGTCCGGCCGAAGGTCGGCAAGCGGCGGGCCGAGGCGCAGGGCGTGCTGTCCGAAGCGGTCGGCGCCCCGGTGTCGGTGTCCGGTACCACCACCGACGGCCTGGGGCTGACCGGCCGGGCCGAAGGGCTGGCCGCGATCGCCACCGCCCTGGTGTACGCGCGGCGTTGAGCCTGGCGGGCCGGGCGACCGGGCCGCGGGCCGGAACGGGCGGCCCCTGACGGGTGTTCAACAGGCTTCGCCGGGGCCCGGATGGGTAGTGTGCGATCCGGGCCCGCGCGCAGCTCGCACCGGGCCGTACCGCCGCCGACGAGAAGAGGTTTCCGATGGGAGTCGAACTTTCCGACAGGGCCAAGGCGTTGATCGACGGCAAGAGCTTCGCCGTGCTGTCGACGATCCAGCCGGACGGCAGCCCCCAGTCCTCGGTGGTCTGGGTCAAGCGGGACGGTGACGACATCCTGTTCTCCACCGTCGAGGGCCGCCGCAAGCACCTCAACCTGGTGAAGGACCCGCGCGTCTCGCTGGTGATCAACCCGCCGGAGAGCCCGTACGAGTACCTGGAGGCGCGCGGTTCGGTGACGATGACCACCGAGGGCGGCCGGGAGCTGATCGACGAGCTGGCCGCCAAGTACCGGGGCGTGGACAAGTACACCTGGGACGGCCCGGACGACGTCCGGGTGGTCATCCGGCTCTCCCCGCGCAAGGTGGTCGGCGGCATCTGACCGTCGTCCGACGGTCGTCGTCCGATGACGGCGTCGATGACCGGCGCGCGATGACCGGCACGCGATGGCCGGCGTCCGATGGCCGGCACGCGATGGCCGGCGCGGCGCGCGGGCCTGCCGGCCAGGGCGTTCGGCCGGTTTCGGACCGGCGCGCTCCCCGTCCGCGACCGGTCCGACCGGCGGCCGGGACCGGCGATTCCCCCGGGGGTGCGGTCCGCATTCCCGGGGAATGTCGCGGGGCACTCCCCGCCGCCCACTACGCTTGACGCTGTGAGCATTCGTCTGTACGACACCAGCACCCGCCAGGTACGCGACTTCGTCCCGCTTGTACCGGGTTGTGTCTCGATCTACCTGTGCGGCGCTACCGTCCAGTCGGCGCCTCACATCGGACATATCCGGTCCGGGCTCAACTTCGACGTCATGCAGCGGTGGTTCGCCTACCGCGGCTACACGGTGACCTTCGCCCGCAACGTCACCGACATCGACGACAAGATCATCGCCAAGGAGCGCGAGCTCGGCACGCCGTGGTGGCAGATCGCCTACGAGAACGAGCGCGCCTTCAACGACGGTTACGACGCGCTCGGCTGCCTGCCGCCCACCGTCGAGCCGCGGGCCACCGGGCACATCCCCGAGATGATCGAGATGATGCAGGGCCTCATCGAGAAGGGCCACGCCTACGCCGCCGACGGCAACGTCTACTTCGACGTGAAGTCGTACCCCGACTACCTGGCGCTGTCCAACCAGAAGCTGGACGACCTGCGCCAGCCCGAGGGCGAGGGCGAGACGGGCAAGCGCGACCAGCGCGACTTCGCGATGTGGAAGGCCGCCAAGCCGGGCGAGCCGAGCTGGGAGACCCCGTGGGGCCGCGGCCGTCCCGGTTGGCACCTGGAGTGCTCGGCGATGGCCCACAAGTACCTGGGCCCGGCCTTCGACATCCACGGCGGCGGGCTGGACCTGATCTTCCCGCACCACGAGAACGAGATCGCCCAGTCCAAGGCCTACGGCGACGGCTTCGCCAACTTCTGGGCGCACAACGCCTGGGTCACCATGGCCGGCGAGAAGATGAGCAAGTCGCTGGGCAACTCGGTGCTGGTCTCCGAGATGGTCCGGCGCTGGCGGCCGATCGTGCTCCGCTACTACCTGGCCGCCCCGCACTACCGCTCGATGATCGAGTACAGCGAGGAGTCGCTGCGCGAGGCCGAGGCCGCCTTCGGCCGGATCGAGGGCTTCGTCCAGCGCGCCGTGGAGCGCTGCGGCTCCGTCGACGCGGCCCCCGAGGTGCCGCCGGCCTTCGCCGAGGCCATGGACGACGACTTCGGCGTTCCGCAGGCGCTGGCCGTCGTGCACACCGCCGTCCGCCAGGGCAACAGCGCCCTGAACGCGGACGACAAGGAGAGCGTGGTGGCGCGGCTGGCCGAGGTCCGTGCGATGCTCGGAGTACTGGGACTCGACCCGCTCGACCCGCACTGGGCCGGGGCTGAGCGCGGCGACGACCTGCACGGCGTGGTCGACTCGCTGGTCCGCCTGGTCCTGGACCAGCGGCAGGCGGCGCGCGAGCGCAAGGACTTCGCCACCGCGGATGCCATCCGCGACCAGCTCGGCCTGGCCGGGCTGGCGATCGAGGACACCCCGTCCGGCCCGCGCTGGACGATCAACAGCCAGTAACCCCATCTGACGATCGGGGTGATGGGTGGGCCGTACCGGACCGGTGCGGCCCTCCCGCATGACGTAGCGCATGCCGTCGGCTGCCGCCGCACCGAGCGGGGCGGCCGGGCATGCCGGACAGACAGGAAGTACAGCCATGGCCGGCAACAGCCAGCGCAGGAACCGCCGCAACCCCGGATCGAAGAAGGGCGCGTCTGTCGGGACCGGCGGGCACAGCCGGAAGGCGCTGCAGGGCAAGGGCCCGACCCCGCCCGGAGAGGCGCGCAAGGGCCACCCGAAGCAGCGCGCCGCCAACGCCGCGCTCAAGCGCGAGCGGGACGCCAAGGCCCGGGCCGGCATGCGCCGGGCCGGGGCCGGCCGGGGCGGTCGCGGCGGCGCGGGCAGCGCCGAGCTGGTCTTCGGCCGCAACTCGGTGGTCGAGGCCCTGATCGGCGACGTGCCCGCCACCGCGCTGTACGTCCAGCAGTTCATCGACACCGACGACCGCGTCCGCGAAGCCTTCCAGGCCGCCAACGACCGCGGCATCCCGCTGATGGAGGCCCCGCGGCCGCAGCTGGACCAGATGACCGGCGGGCTCAACCACCAGGGCCTGGTGCTCCAGGTCCCGCCGTACGAGTACGCGCACCCCGAGGACCTGCTGGAGGAGGCCGCCGACGCCGGCCAGGATCCGCTGATCATCGCGCTGGACGGGGTCACCGACTCGCGCAACCTCGGCGCCGTGGTCCGCTCCGCCGCCGCCTTCGGCGCGCACGGCGTGGTGATCCCCGAGCGCCGTGCGGCCGGCATGACCGCCGGTGCCTGGAAGACCTCCTCCGGCGCTGCGGCCCGGCTGCCCGTCGCCCGCGCGACCAACATGACCCGCACGCTGGAGGCCTACCAGAAGGCCGGCCTGATGGTGGTCGGCCTGGCCGCCGACGGCGAGGCCGAGATCGGCGACCTGGAGCTGCTGACCGGCCCGGTCGTGATCGTCGCGGGCAGCGAGGGCAAGGGCCTGTCCCGGCTCGTCTCGGAGACCTGCGACATGCGGGTGCGGATCCCGATGTCCGGGCTGACCGAGTCGCTGAACGCCGGTGTCGCGGCGGGCGTCGTGCTGTACGAGGCCGCCCGGCTGCGCGCCAAGCGCTGAGCACAGCCGGACCTCCGTCCGCAGGTGATGTGCTGAATTCCCCGCGATCCGAGTGAAAAGCGATCGGGCCCGACCGGGTCCGATCGCTTTTTTCATGATCACTTCAAGCATGCGCCGGACATCCACCCGGGAGAGTGTCCTAAGCGGCCGTCACCCGGTTAGACGGGCGTGGACGTGGACACCAGAACACCTCGGCGCCCCCTGTTCGGCGGCGGCAGCACCGGGATGGACGCGGGCCCCGGGCTCGACACCGTCAAGGTGCCGTCGGATCCGGCGCGACTCAGCAGCACCCAGGCGAGCTTCCGCCTCCGGCTCGGCAGCCCCGTGGCGCCGCTGATCGAGGCCCCGGCCGGACTGCTGTCCACCGGCGCCGCGTTCGGCGACCCGTACGCCAACCAGGGCCTGATCCGCCGTCCGCTGGTCACCCCGCAGGTCGTCGTGCCCGCCTCGGCCGTCCCGGCGCTGGCCGGGGCCGGGGCCGGGACCGGCGGGGCGCCCCGCCGCAAGGGCCGGGTCACCGCCGTCACCTGGACCGGCCAGGCGCCCCCCGGCGACCTCGCGGCCACCCAGCTGCTGGAGGCGGTCCGCCAGAGCGGCGCGCCGGGCGGCGACAGCCGGGCCGAGGCGGACACCCAGGTGCTCCCGGCCTACGCGGGCGCCCGGACCGTTCCCCGCCAGCCGCGCGAGGGCACCGGCACCGCCACCGACGCGGGCGTCGGCCCGGTCGGCGAGCCGCACGGCTGGACCCCGAGCGGCGAACTGCCCGAGGTGTCCGCCACCGACGCCGGGGGCAAGCAGCCCTGGTACCCCGGCCGCCGGGTCGACCTCGGCCTGGTGCTGCTGCCGCTGCGCGCGGTGCTCGGCTCGCTCTCCGTCTACGCCGGATTCAGCAAGCTCTGCGACCCGGTGTACTTCGACGGCGGCGAGCGCGGCTCCATGGTGCGCTGGCTCTCCTCGCTGCACCCGTGGAAGGTCGCCGAACCGCTGCTCGCCTTCGCGATGGCGCACCCCGTCGGCTCCGGCCTGGTGGTGTCGTTCACCGAGATCGTGGTCGGCGTGCTGACCGTCCTGGGCCTGTGGCAGCGGCTCGCGGCCGGAGCGGCGATGCTGCTCTCCGCGGCGCTGCTGTTCACCGTCAGCTGGCGGGCCGTACCGGTCTACGACACCCCGGACCTGATCTTCCTCGCGGCGTGGAGCCCCCTGCTGATCGCCGGGGCGCCGTTCGCCTCACTGGACGGCCGGCTCAACCTCGAGGCCTGGCGCCGCTTCGGCGCGGGCTCGCCGCGCGCCCTGCGCCGCCGGGTGCTGCGCCGCGGCACGGTGGTCACCACCATCGTGGTCGGCCTGACCCTGCTGCTCGGCTCGATGCTGGGCGCCGCCGTCCGGACCAGCGCCCGGCCGCACCAGGCGCCGCCCCGCCCGGCCACCGACTACGGCACCCCGGTCTGGCCGACGAGCAGCCCGTCCGGCGCCCCGGGCGGCCAGGGCGCGTCCTCGCCCTCGCCCGCCCCGCACCCGGCCACCCCGACGCCCAGCGCGACCGCACCGTCCAGCGCCCCCGCCAAGCCGACCGGCGCCACGCCGAGCGGCAAGCACTCCGGCAAGGCGGAGACCGGGGCCGGCTCCTCCCCGGCGCCGGCCGCCCCCTCCGCCGTTCCCGGCGGCGGCGCGCCGGCCCAGCGCAGCACCCCACCCGCCGGGGGATCGGGCACGGC
This sequence comes from Kitasatospora sp. NPDC001539, assembly GCF_040298565.1. Classification (NCBI taxonomy): domain Bacteria; kingdom Bacillati; phylum Actinomycetota; class Actinomycetes; order Kitasatosporales; family Streptomycetaceae; genus Kitasatospora; species Kitasatospora sp. NPDC001539. Next base: position 8,374 of record NZ_JBEPAK010000281.1, read on the forward strand.
GCCCAAGCCGAGCCCGAGCAGCGGCTCGGGGCTGCTCGGCGGGGTGCTGGGCAGCGGCCCGCTGGCCGACCTGTCCGGCGGGGCCGGCGGGGCCGAGGGCGGGCGCTCCTCCCGGCCTCTGTCCGTACTCGCTGTGGTCATGCCATGACCGTCCGACTCGTGTGTCTTGGGTCTAGGGATGTGGTGTCGGTTCCTGTGTTGCCGAT
>NZ_JBEPAK010000282.1:0-8503 GCF_040298565.1 Kitasatospora sp. NPDC001539
CCCGCGGCGTCGACCTGACCGTCGACGCCGCGGGCTCCGTCGGCATGTCCGGCCCCCTCCGCCGCACCTACGTTCCGGGCTCCCGGTCACGCACGTCCGTCGGGTCCGTGCGCCCTGGCGTCCGGGCAGCTCCCCGCCGCTAACACCCTTCGTTGATATTCGTCTGATTGCGTTGACTCTTGACTGCCTGTGTTTGATTTGGTTCGCTTTCCAGCGCCCTGCGCAGGGTTCCCGCACCACCGTCCGCAACCCTCCGGACCCAGGAGACACGATGCGCAAGACGTGGGCCGCGTTACTCGCGGCCTCGCTGGCGGCGGCACCCCTCGCCTCCGTCCCCCTCACCGGCACCCCCGCGGCAGCCGCCGAGCCGGCCGGCGCCGCACTGGCCCTCACCCCGCCGATGGGCTGGAACGACTGGAACGCGTTCGGCTGCGACGTCGACGAACAACTGGTCGAGCAGACCGCCGACAAACTGGTCTCGGCCGGCCTGCGCGCCGCGGGCTACCAGTACGTCAACATCGACGACTGCTGGATGGGCAAGGCCCGCGACGCCGCCGGCCGACTCGTCGCCGACCCGGTCAAGTTCCCGCACGGAATCGCGGGCGTGGCCGCCTACGTGCACGCCAAGGGCCTCAAGCTCGGCATCTACGAGAGCGCCGGCACCCTGACCTGTGCGGGATATCCCGGCAGCCTCGGCCACGAGCAGCAGGACGCGGCCTCCTTCGCCTCGTGGGGCGTCGACTACCTCAAGTACGACAACTGCTACAACCAGGGCGTCCCGTCCCAGCAGCGCTACCGCGCCATGGCCGACGCACTGGCGAAGACCGGCCGTCCGATGGTCTACAGCCTCTGCAACTGGGGCCAGGACAGCGTGTGGACGTGGGGCCGCACCGTCGGCCAACTCTGGCGCACCACCGGGGACATCGACCCGTCCTTCGGCCGGATGCTGGACATCTTCCACGCCAACGCCGGACTCGCCGACGCCGCCGGGCCGGGCGGCTGGAACGACCCGGACATGCTGGAGGTCGGCAACGGCATGACGGCGACCGAGGACCGCGCCCACTTCTCACTCTGGGCGGAGATGGCGGCCCCGCTGATCGCCGGCACCGACCTGCGCAAGGCGAGCGCCGACACCCTCGCCGTCTACGGCAACACCGAGGTCGTCGCCGTCGACCAGGACCGGCTCGGCAAGCAGGGGCGGCCGGTGAGCATGGCCGGCGGCCTGGACGTGCTGGCCAAGCCGCTCGCCGACGGCAGCGTGGCGGTCACGCTGTTCAACGAGAACGCGCAGCCCGCCGTGGTCTCCACCACCGCGGCGGCGGTCGGCCTGCCCAAGGCCAAGGGATACCTCCTGCGCGACCTCTGGGCGCACACGGACGGTGAGACCGCCGGGGCGATCAGCTCCACCGTTCCCGGCCACGGCGCCGTGATGTACCGGGTCACCCCGACCGACCACCCGGGCGGACAGCACCCGGACCTCGTCCTGCGGACCGAGGTGCCCGACCTCGCCCCCGGCGGTTCGGCCACGGCCACCACGGAACTCGCCAACAACGGCGCCCAGTCGGCGAACGACGTGGTGCTCGGACTGGACGTCCCGGCCGGCTGGACGGTGGCACCCCTGTCGGAGACCCGGGTGGGGCACGTGCCGCCCGGTGGGCGGGCGCAGGCCACCTTCCGGGTGACCGCCCCGGCGGACCTGCCGACGCCGCTCACCCGGGCCACCCTCACCGGCACCGCCACCGCGCACGGACCGGGCGGCCCGCAGAGCGTCACCGCGCCCGCGCCGGTCCTGCTCGCCGCACCCGTGCAGGCGCCGTACCGGGTCTTCACCGACACCACCGCCGTCTTCGGCGCGCAGAACGGGACGTTCGCCATCGACGGCGCGGGCGCCGACCTCTACTACGACGTCGACGAGTACAGCACCGTCTACCGGCCGGGCGCCGAACACGACGGCTCCACCACGGTCGTGAAGCTCACCGCCCAGGCGCCGACCAGCGACTGGGCCAAGGCCGGGATCATGGTCCGCAACGACATCACCAAGCCCGGCGCGTCGGCCGGTTACGTCATCCTGGCCGAGGCGCCCGGCAAGGGCTACGTGCTCCAGTGGGACAGCGACGGCGACGGCAAGCTGGACTCCAACAGCGCCCCGGCGAACCAGGGTTCGGGCTCGGCGAGCTACCCGAGCTGGCTGAAGCTGGTGCGCGAGGGTGCGACGTACACCGGCTACTCCTCCGCCGACGGCACCACCTGGACGAAGGTCGGCCAGGCCGTCCTCCCCGGCGCGGCCGCGCTCCAGGACGTCGGCCTGTTCACCACCTCGCACAGCGCGGGCACCAGCGGCGAGGCCGACTTCACCGGCTTCACTCAGAGCTGAGCGGCCGAACGGCCGAGCGGTTGAGCAGCCGGACGGCTGCGGAGCCGAGGAGCGGAGCGGGGCCCCGTCGGTCGAGGTCGACCGGCCGGGGCCCCGTCGGTCAGGACAGGACAGTCCAACTCTGGCCGGCCGCAGCCGGATTGGCCGGGTTGGTCATGGCCGGGGAGTCGGCCGCGGCGCCGGCGACGTCCAGGGTCAGGCCGTTGCCGACGTTGGTGACGGTGAGGGCGCCACCGGCGTTCCGGGTGACCTTCCACTTCTGCCACGGGTTGCCGGGCGACGCGTTGAGCAGGTACGCACTGCCGACGCCGCTGCCGCCGGAGAGCACGGTGTGCGTCTGCGCCGCCGTGGAGCAGCCGTCGGTGATGGTCACGGTGCCGTCCGCGTTGGGCGTGAACAGCCACTGCTGCGCGGCGTCGCCGCTCCGGCGGGCGGCGATGCCGGAGTTGCCGCCGACGGGTGCGGAGCAGCCGCCCTGGACCTCGAGCACCTGGCCCGCGGTGCCGCCCGGGCTGATCACGTGGTACCTGCCGTCGCCGACGACCGACGACCCGCCGGCTCCGCCGGCGACACGGTAGAGCGCGACGCCGTGCGCGGGGATCCAGTTGCCCCCGAGGGAGCCGGTGGCGGTGCCGGTGGCGCCGGTCCACAGCTCCCGGTAGCCGTAGGAGGAGCCGGTCAGGCCGAGGTCGGCGAAGCTGGTGCTGATCATGGCCCAGTTGTCCGGGTCCTGGTTGACCAGCGCCACCGCCAGGTCGCCGTTGGCCAGTCGGCGCTCGAGGACCACGGGAGCGGTCGGGGAGGAGGGCGCCCTGCCGACCAGGGTGGCGGGCTCGGCGAGGCCGTCCTGATCGATGGCGATCATGTCGCGGTTCTTCAGGAGAGCCAGCGCGGAGGGGCTGATGCCGGTGGACCAGGTGTAGCCGTCGGCGGTGTGCTGCGAGTCGGCCGCGCTGCGCAGGTCCGCGCCGGAGATCAGCGGGGCCGCCATCATCGACAGGATGGACAGCTCGGTGCGCGACTCGTCGTCCGTGAAGGGCTTGTGGCCCCGGGAGGTGTCGGTGACGCCCCAGACGCCGTAGGTGTCCTGCCAGCCGGCGAACATCATGTCCAGGTCGTTCCAGCTGCCCGGGTGGACGTTGCCGGGGTACTTCAGGGCGGTCTGCAACTGGCCGTTGTAGAGCACGCCGTCCAGTTCGCTGTCCCGGTCGCCGCCGATCCGGCACATGTTGGCGACCTGGCCGCACCAGATCCCGGTGGGCGAGTAGCCGGGTGCCTGGTGCGGCGGGGTGCCGGCGGCGGTGATCAGCGGATCGGTGCGGGCCGGGTCGTCGGCGCGCAGCAGGGAGGGGATTCCGGTGTGGGCGGGCTGCGCGGACAGGCTGAGGGTGACCTTCGGCCTGCCCGCGGCGCCGGTCGCCGCGTCGAGGGCGCGCTGGAAGGTCTGGGTCCGGGCGTAGATGGACCGGGTGAGCTCCTGGCCCTCGCCCTGCGGGTAGTAGGCGTAGCCGTCCGGGCCGAGGATGGTGGGGCCGTAGGGGCAGTCGTCGTACTTGACGAAGTCGACGCCCCAGGAGACGAAGTCGGCGGCGTCGGTGGCCTCGTGCCCGAGGCTGCCGGGGTGGCCCTGGCAGGTGGTGTAGGTGTCGGTGGCGTAGAGGCCGAGCTTCATGCCCTTGCCGTGGGCGTACCAGGCCAGGTACTGGATGCCGTTGACGGTCCGGCCGTCGACGGTCTGCGCGGGGAACTGCCGGGGCTCGGGGACGAGGTGGCCGCTGGTCGGATCGTTGCCGCGCCCGTCGGTGCCGCTGACCGGAGCGCCGTTGTCGTCGTACAGCTGCATGGCACCGTCGGCGGTCTTCACGAAGTCCGTGCTCTGGCCGTCGCGGTGGCGCGCCGACCAGCCGTCGTCGATGGTGACGGTGTCGTAGCCGGCCTGGACGAGGCCGTTGGCCGACATGAAGTCGATGGTCTGCTTGACCTCGCTCTCGGTGACGTAGGCGCCGATGCTGTTCCACGAGTTCCAACCCATGGGCGGCGTGAGGGCGTTGCCGTTGCCGAGGGCGGCGGCCGGCGTGGCGGTGGAGAGTGTGACGGCTCCGAGGCCGGAGGCCGCGAGGGCCATGGCGACGAGCATGCCGGCGACGCGAGGTGGCGTTCTGCGCATGTGGGGGCTTCCCGGGTGGGTGAGGAGGGGGCCGGGCCTGGGCCACCGAAGGGCTCTGGCCTCGGCTCGGGGTGGATGGAGCCGGTTCCGGCGGTCCGGACCGGGGCGTGCGGACTCGGCGACGCCCTCTGCATGGCATGGGGGTACGGACGCCACGGATCCCGCCGGGCCGCTCGGTCTCAGCGGCGGTGCCATACGATATTTCACCTAACACAACCCGACAAGACCGAACACAAAGCGACTTGAAGGCCCATCAGGCGCCGAGGGGACTCCCGCCCGCCCCCGGCCCGATGTCGGAGGCCCCTGCTACGGTCCCGCCATGATCAAGGTCGTGCCGTTCACCGGCGCCGAGAAGGAAAGCCTCCACACCGCCCTCGACCGGCACCGCGACGCGGTGCTCTGGAAGGTCGAGGGCCTGGACGACGAGCAGCTGCGCCGGCCCCTGACGCCCTCGGGCACCAACCTGCTGGGGCTGGTCAAGCACCTCGGCGGCGCCGAACTCGGCTGGTTCCGCCAGACCTTCGGCCTGGAGACCGGCCCGCTGCCGTTCGACGTCGACGCCGACGAGAGCTCCGACATGCGGATCGAACCGCACGAGTCGACGGCGGACGTGCTGGCCTTCTACGCCCGGGCACGTGCCGCCGCCGACGAGGCGATCGAGCAGCTGGAGCTGGACTCCCTCGGCACCTCGTGGTCCGGCCGGACGGTGTCGCTGCGCTGGGTGCTGATCCACATGGCCACCGAGACCGCCCGGCACGCCGGGCACATGGACATCCTGCGCGAGCTCACCGACGGCGCGACCGGGGACCACGACCGGCGCTGAGCCCCCGGCCCGGGGCGGCCGGGCCCGCGGCCGCGCCGGGTCGCCCGCTCAGGCGGTGTAGCCGCCGTCCACCGCCAGCGCGGTGCCGGTGACGTACCGCCCGCCGGGTCCGGCCAGGAAGGCCACGGCGGCGGCGACGTCCTCGGCCTCGCCGTAACGCCCCAGGGCGGTCAGCCCGCGCTGGAAGTCGGCCGAGTCGCCGTCGGCCGGGTTCATGTCGGTGTCGATCGGGCCGGGATCGACGACGGTCACGGTGATACCGCGCGGACCGAGCTCCCGGGCCAGCCCCTTGGTCAGCCCGGTCAGCGCGGTCTTGGCCGTCGCCTGGAGGACGAAGTCCCCGCCCGGGACGCGCCCGTTGAAGCAGGAGCCGATGCTGATGATCCGCCCGCCCTCCCGCATGTGCCGGGCCGCGGCCTGGGCGGCCAGGAACACCGACCGGATGTCCACGGCGAGCACCCGGTCGAGCTCCTCGACCGTCACCTCGGCGAGCGGGCCGTAGGCGAGGAAGCCCGCGTTGTTCACCAGGACGTCGATCCCGCCCAGCTCCCGGACCGTCTCCTCCACCGCCCGCACCGCGGCGTCCGGCTCCGCCAGGTCCGCCCGGATCGCCACCGCCCGGCCACCGGCCGCCTCGATCTCCTCGACCACCGCCCGGGCCCGCCCCTGCTCCCGGACGTAGGTCAGCGCCACCGCTGCTCCCCCGGCCGCCAGCCGCCGGGCCACCGCCGCGCCGATCCCCCTGCTTCCACCGGTCACCAGGGCCACCTTGCCGGCCAACTCGCTCATCGTTCCTCCCCCTCTTCGTCGGGTCGCGTTCATCGCGCCCCGCCGGTAGGAGCTGCCACCGGTGTCAGGTTCAAACCCCGCCTCCCGGCCCCCGTCCCCGCCTCGCCTCCGGGCCGTCTGCCCCCCGTGGACCCGGGCGCCGGACCGACCGCCCGGGCCAGGCCGACCGGTCGGTCGGTGCGTCCGGCCCCCGCCCGACCGGCGTCCGCCCCTTGCCCGACTCGCCGGACGGCCCCGTACCGAGGGGCCGGGGGCCGGGCCGAGGTAAGGCCCACCTAGGCTGTATGCCAAGCAAAAGGGGCGAACCGGACCCGCACAGGGGCCACGAGGACGGAAGCAGGACCCGCCGATGGGCGATGGAATGTCAGGCATGCACCACCACGGCGGGATGACCCAGCTAGGCCCGTTCACCCTGTCGAACGTGTGGACGTGGTCCCCGGACTGGGTGTTCCTGCTCGGCGGCCTGGTGGCGCTCGGGCTGTACCTGGTCGGCGTCGTCCGGCTGTACCGGCGCGGCGACCGCTGGCCGGTCGGCCGGATCGTCGGCTGGGTCGCCGGCGTCGGCACCCTGCTGCTGGTCACCTGCTCCGGGCTGAACGACTACGGCATGGTGCTGTTCAGCGCGCACATGATCCAGCACATGGTGCTGTCGATGCTGACGCCGATCCTGCTGCTGCTCGGCGCCCCGATCACCCTGGCCCTGCGGGCCCTGCGCCCCGCGGGCAAGGGCCGCCCCCGCGGCCCGCGCGAGCTGCTGGTGGCGCTGCTGCACAGCCGGTACGTCCGGGTGGTCTCGCACCCGGCGTTCACCATCCCGTTGTTCATCGCGAGCCTGTACGGGGTCTACTTCACCCCGTTGTTCGACTTCCTGATGCAGTACCGCCTCGGGCACATCTTCATGATGGTCCACTTCCTCATGACCGGTCTGGCCTTCTTCTGGCCGATCATGGGTGTGGACCCGGGCCCGCACCGCCCCGGCCACGTGATGCGGATCATCGAGCTGTTCATGGGGATGCCGTTCCACGCCTTCTTCGGCGTCGCGGTGATGATGGCCGGGCATCCGCTGGTCTCCACCTTCACCGTCCAGGGCGCACCACCCGGGACGGACCTGTTGGAGGACCAGAAGCTGGCCGGCGGCATCACCTGGGCGTTCGGCGAGATCCCGACGGCGATCGTGCTGATCGCGCTGGTCTACCAGTGGATGGGCTCGGAGCAGCGCCAGGCCCGTCGCCGCGACCGCGCCGAGGACCGCAGCGGGGACGCCGAGCTGGCGGCGTACAACGCCTACCTGGCCTCGCTGCACAAGCGCGGCCCCCGCCCGGGGGGCAGCGCAGCCGCCGAGCCCGGCACGCCGGGCACGCCCGTCATCCCCGCTGCCCCTGCGGCCGACGCCGGCTGAGGTCCGTCCACGCGCCCCGGCGGAGCCCCCGTTCCCCCTGCGGAACGGGGGCTCCCGCGTCTCTCCGGCACCGTCCGCCCAGGTTCGCCCCCGCGCACCGTCCGCCCCGGTCCCGGGCGCACCGTCCGCCCGGGTCGGCCCCGGCACCGTCCGCCCGGGTCCGCGTGCCCCGGGGGAGGCCGCCTCCGCCCGCTCCGGAACGGTGCTCCCGCCGGGCGCGTTCGACGGGTATGTACGCCCTGCTGCTGACCGTCGCGCTCCTCGGCGGGTACGTCCTGCTCTGGCTGCTCGGCTTCCTCGGCTGCGCCCTGCACCGGCGCCGCCGCCCGGTGCCCCCCGGGTCCGACTTCCTGGTGGTCCTCGGCGCCGCGCTGGACGGCTGTGAGCCCGCGCCGGTCCTGGCGGCCCGCCTGGACGTCGCGCTGGAACGCTACGCCGCCGAGGAGGCCGCCGGGTACCGGCCGCTGGTGCTGGTGACCGGCGGCAAGGGGCCGCACGAGGAGTGCACCGAAGCGGCCGCGATGGCCCGCTACCTGATCGCCCGGGGCGTCCCGGAGGAGCGGATCCGGCGCGAGGAGCAGGCCGTGAACACCGTGGAGAACCTGCGCCTCAGCGCCGCGCTGATGGCCGCCGAGCGTCCCGGCTACCGCTGCACGGTGGTCACCAGCGGCTTCCACACCGTCCGCTCCGCCCTGGCCGCCCGCGCGGCGGGAGCGCCGGCCCGGGTGCTCGGTGCGGACGGCCTGCTCGCGTACGGCCCGTACCAGCTGCTGCGCGAGGCGGTCGGTACGGCCCTCGCCCTGCCGCGCACCACCGGCGCCGCCCTCCTGCTGCTGGCCGGCACCGGAGTGGTGCTCGGCCTGGCCTGACCGGGCCGACGGGCGGACGGAGATCGGAGGACGAGAGCCGGCGCGTCGAAGCCGGGAGGCCCCCGGGTCCGCAGGTGCGGAC
>NZ_JBEPAK010000283.1:0-8411 GCF_040298565.1 Kitasatospora sp. NPDC001539
CTCCTGGAACAACAAGCAGGCCGCCGGCTACACCGCGGCCGGCTTCGGCAACGGCTCGGTGCACCGGGCCAACCTGCTCGACGACCGGGTCAAGGGCAGACCCGTACGCGTCCTGCCCGCGCTCTGCTGCGGCTCCTCGGTACCCGTCTCCATGGGCTCGCTCACGGCACCCACCCCGATCCTCGGCCTGGCCCGGGCCGTCCCCGGGCGAGACGGACAGGATGACCGAGCGTTGCTGAAGATCGGCTGAAGACCTGAAGACCCCTTAAGCCTTCCGCCGGGGCGACCTGCGACCCTGGTGGGCATGCGCGTACTGGTGGTGGAGGACGAACGTCGGCTGGCCCTGGCCCTGCAGCACGGGCTGGCCACCGAAGGGTTCACCGTCGACGTCGCCCACGACGGGCTGACCGGCCTGGCCCGGGCCATGGAGCGCGCCTACGACGTGGTCGTCCTCGACATCATGCTGCCCGGCCTGAACGGCTACCGGGTGTGCTCCCGGCTGCGGGCCTCCGGCAGCGACGTCGGCATCCTGATGCTCACCGCCAAGGACGGCGAGTGGGACGAGGCCGAGGCGCTGGACACCGGTGCCGACGACTACCTCGCCAAGCCGTTCTCCTTCGTCGTGCTCGTCGCCCGGCTCAGGGCGCTCGCCCGCCGGATCGGCAGCCGGGCGCCCCGGCGCACCGTCCTGGGGGACCTGGTGGTCGACTCCGCCGCCCGCACCTGCACCCGTGGCGGCTCGCCCATCGCCCTCACTCCGCGCGAGTTCGCGATCCTCGACCACCTCGCCCGCCGGGCCGGGGAGGCCGTGTCCAAGCGGGAGATCCTCGAGGCGGTCTGGGACAGCGGCCCGGACAGCGACCCCAACACCGTCGAAGTCCACGTCAGCGCCCTGCGGCGCAAGATCGACACCCCGTACGGGCGCGCCGCGGTGCAGACCGTGCGCGGTGCGGGCTACCGCCTGGCGGCCGACGGTGGCTGACCGCCTCCCGGCACGCCTCGCGGCCCTGGCCGACCGGTTGACCCCGCGCTCCGTCCGCGCCCGCACCACGCTGGCCGCCTGCCTCAGCGTCGCCCTCGTCCTCGCCGTGGCCTCGGGCACCGTCGTCCTGCTGCTGCGCGCCAACCTGGCCCGCACGGTGGAGGACGGCGCCCGCGAGCAGGCCCAGGCCGTCGCCCGCCAGGCCGCGGACGGGCACCTGGACAGCCAGCTCCCGCTGGACCACGGCACCGACTTCATCCAGGTGGTCGACGCAGCCGGCCGGGTGGTCGCCGCCAGCCAGAACCTGGCCGGCCGCCCCGCCGTCGCCCCCACCGGCCGTCCGGACGGCCACCGCACCTTCAACCTGGGCGCCCTGGGCGACCAGCACCACCAGCGCGTCACCACCCTGACCGCCGGCACGCCCAATGGCCCGGTCACCATCCACGTCGGCGCCTCGCTGCGCACCGTGGACGCCGCCGAGGACCTCACCACCGCCGCCCTCGCCGTCCTGAGCATCGTCCTGCTGCTCACCGTCGGCGCCCTGACGTGGCGGGCGACCGGCCGCGCCCTGCGGCCGGTGGAAGCCATCCGCGCGGAGGTCGCCGCGATCGGCGACCGGGACCTCGACCGCCGGGTGCCGGAACCCCGCAGCGACGACGAGATCGCCCGGCTGGCCGGCACGATGAACGCGATGCTCGGCCGGCTGGAAGCCGCCGGGGCCCGACAGCGCCGCTTCATCGCCGACGCCTCCCACGAACTGCGCAGCCCGCTCACCGTGCTGCGCACCCAGCTCGAAGTGGCCCTCGCCCACCCCGACCCCGAGGTCCGCGCGGACCTGGTGGCGGGCGCCCTGGAGGACACCGGGCGGTTGCAGGCCCTCGCCGCCGACCTCCTGCTGCTCGCCCGGCTGGACGCGGCCGGACACGACTGGCCGGGGGAGCCCGTCGACCTGGCGGAGCTGGTGCGCACGACGCTCGCGGCCCGCGGCACCGAGCCCCACCCCGTCACGGTCGAGCTGCCCGGCGCCCTCGTCGTGCCCGGCAACCCGCTGTGGCTCGGACGGCTGCTCACCAACCTGCTCGACAACGCCCAGCGGCACGCCCGGAGCGGCGTCACCGTGCGGCTCACCGGCGAACCGGCGGCCGGTCGGGGGGCCGGTCCGGCGGCCGTGCTGGACGTCGTCAACGACGGGCCGCGGATCGACGGCGCCGACCGGGAGAAGATCTTCGAACGCTTCGCCCGCCTGGACGACGCCCGCAGCAGGGACGACGGCGGTACCGGCCTCGGCCTGCCGATCGCCCGGGACATCGCCGCCATCCACGGCGGGACGCTCGGCGTCGTCGACGGGCCAGGGCCGACGACCTTCCGGACCGTGCTGCCCTGGGCAGACCGCCGCGGCGCGTAGCCGGCTGCCCGGTACGGGCGCGGCAGGGGGAAGTCCGGCGAGCGCGGCCCGCGTGGTGTGCCGCGACGGCGGCTCGGGCCAGGTGTTCTCCCTCTTCGCGTGACTAAGCGCTTGCTTAGAGGCCGTCGGCTGGAGCAGGATGGCGCGGAGGTCAACCGCCCGTAGCCCGTACCCGCTCCCGCCGCCTCTCCGATCGGACGCCTCGCCGTGGACTCCCTGCTGCTCTCCCGCCGCGATCTCGACTTCCTGCTGCACGACTGGCTGGACGTCACCGCCCTGACCCGCCGCCCCCGCTTCGCCGACCACGACCGGGACACCTTCGACGCCGTCCTCGAACTCAGCGAGGCGATCGCGACCCGGCACTTCGCCCCCCACAACAAGAAGAACGACGCCCAGGAGCCCCGCTTCGACGGCGAGCGGGTGCACCTCATCCCGGAGGTCAGGGAGGCCCTGGAGGTCTTCGCCGAGGCGGGGCTGATCGGCGCCGCCATGGACCACGAGGTCGGCGGCCAGCAGCTGCCCGTCGTGGTCGCCAACGCCTGCCGGGCCTGGTTCCAGGCCGCCAACATCGCCACCGCCTCCTACCCGCTGCTCACCGTCGGCAACGCCAACCTGCTGCAGGCGCACGGCAGTCGGGAGCAGGTCGACACCTACGTGCGCCCGATGGTCGAGGGCCGCTTCTTCGGCACCATGTGCCTGTCGGAGCCGCAGGCCGGCTCCTCGCTCGCCGACATCACCACCAAGGCGGTCCCGCAGGGCGACGGAACGTACCGGATCACCGGCACCAAGATGTGGATCTCCGGCGGGGACCACGAACTGAGCGAGAACATCGTCCACCTGGTGCTGGCCAGGATCCCCGGCGGCCCGGCCGGCGTGAAGGGCATCTCGCTGTTCGTCGTGCCCAAGTTCCTGGTCCGGCCGGACGGCACCCTCGGGGAGCGCAACGACGTCGTCCTGGCCGGGCTCAACCACAAGATGGGCTACCGCGGCACCACCAACGCCCTGCTCAACTTCGGCGAGGGGCGCCACACCCCCGGGGGCTCGCCGGGCGCGGTCGGGCACCTGGTGGGGGAGGCCCACCACGGCCTGGCCTACATGTTCCACATGATGAACGAGGCCCGGATCGGCGTCGGCCAGGGTGCCGCCGCGCTCGGCTACACCGGGTACCTCCACGCCCTCGACTACGCGCGCACCCGCCCCCAGGGCCGCCCGCTCGCCGCCAAGGACCCCGGCGCCCCGCAGGTGCCGATCATCGAACACCCCGACGTGCGCCGGATGCTGCTGGCGCAGAAGAGCTACGTGGAGGGCGCCCTCGCCCTCGGCCTCTACTGCAGCCGCCTGCTGGACGAGGAGGCCACCGCCCCGGAGGAAGCCGAGCGCGCCCGCGCCCACCTGCTGCTGGACGTGCTGACGCCGATCGCCAAGAGCTGGCCCTCGCAGTGGTGCCTGGCCGCCAACGACCTCGCCATCCAGGTGCACGGCGGCTACGGCTACACCCGCGAGTACGACGTCGAGCAGTTCTACCGGGACAACCGGCTCAACCCCATCCACGAGGGCACCCACGGCATCCACGGCCTGGACCTGCTCGGCCGCAAGGTCGTCATGGACGGCGGCGCGGGGCTGAGGCTGCTGCTCGACACCCTCACCGCGACCGCCGAGCGGGCCGAGGCGGCCGGGGGCGAGGCGGCCGAACTCTCCGCCGCGCTGCGGCGGGCGGCGGAGCGGATCGGGCGGACCACCGCCGGCCTCTGGGCGACCGGGGACCCGGCCGCCGCCCTGGCCAACGCCTCCACCTACCTGGAGGCCGTCGGCCACGTGGTGCTCGCCTGGATCTGGCTGGAGCAGTTCCTCGCGCTGGGCGACGGCACGGACGCCTTCCGGGAGGGCAAGCGGCAGGCGGCCCGGTACTTCTTCCGGGTGGAACTGCCGCGCACCGGGCCGCAGTTCGACCTGCTCGACAGTCTGGACCGGACGGCGGCGGACTGCCGGCCCGAGTGGTTCTGACCAGCCCGGCCCCTCCGGTCCGGTCGATCCGCCGTCCGGAGGGGCCGCCTCTTTGTAGCGCCTGCTACACCTCGCTACGCTCGCCTGCATGAAGCCGCTGACCGTGCCACCGGACGGTGCCGTCCGCCCCGCCCCCGACGCCCCGGCGGGCGCCGCGTGATCCTGCGGATCGACCGGGCCTGGCTCCTGGACATCGCCCACCAGTGCCTGCCGAGCGACCCGGACATCACCGACTACGGCACCCTCGCCGCCGCCGTGGCCCGCCACGCCGACAGCGTCCTCGGCGTTCCCGTCTACGAAGGCGCGCACCAGCGCGCCGCCGCCCTGATGCACCAACTGATCCGCGTCCCCGCCCTGGAGTCGGGCAACGAGCACTTCGCCGCCGTGGTCGCCGCCTCCTACCTCGCCGCCTCCGGTCTCGTCGTCACCGCCGGCCCCGACCAGGCCGTCGACCTCGCCGCCCGGATCCGGAGCGGGGCGGCAGGCGTCCGTGAGACGGCGGCCGCGATCCGCAGCTGGTACGACTGAGCCGGCCGCCCGCGGTCCGGCCGCCCGTGGGCCGGACGATCGCGGGCCGGCCGCCCGTGGGCCGGACGCCCGTGGGCCGGACGATCGCGGTCGCTCAGTGCCCGTACTAGGGTCGTGAACCACACCGGGGCCGACGCCCGCCGACCGTCGGCGGCACTGCCGGTGCCTCGCCGTGGTCGCGAGCCTCGAGGGACTGAAGCGATGGGGATGACGTTCGGGCTGCTGGGCCCACTGGCGATCGACGTGGACTCCGCGCCGCAGACGCCGCCGAGAGCCGCCGTGCTGCGCGGGCTGCTGGGGGCGCTGCTGCTCGCGGAGGGGGAGCGGCTGTCCGTCGGGCGGTTGCTGGAGCTGGTGTGGGCGGAGCAGGCGGACCACGTCGGCCGGGGCGCGGTGCACACCGGAATGTCCCGGTTGCGGACCTGGCTCTCCCGGTTCGGGGACGCGTCGGTGGTGCTGGACTCCGACGCCCAGGGCTACCGGCTGACGACCGGTCCGGCCGCGGTGGACCTCGCCCGCTTCCGCCGGCTCACCGCCGACGGGGACCCGGCCGCGGCGCTCGGGCTGCGGCGCGGTCCGGTCCTCGCCGGGTTGGAGCGGCTGAACCGTGCGGACCCGTTGGTGACGTCCGTGGAGGACGAGGTGCGTGCCGCCGCGCTGTCCCTGGCCCGGACGGCCCTGGCGGACGGCACGCCCCGCACCGCCGTCCCCGCCGTGACCGCGCTCGCGGACGAGCACCCCTTCGACGAACCCCTGCACGCCGTCCTGCTGGAACTGATGGCGGCGGACGGACGGGCCGCCGAGGCGCTGCGCCGCTTCCAGGCACTGCGCGGTCGCCTGTCGGCGGAACTCGGGATCGAGCCCGGCGAACAGGTGCAGAAGGTGTTCCTGGCGCTCCTCTCCCACGGCTCCCACGGCTCCCACGGCCGCGAGGGCCCGGGCGCCGACCTCGGGCCACCCCGCGCCCCCTCCCAACTCCCGCCGGACCTGCCGGACTTCACCGGCCGCGAGGAACAGGTCCAGGCCGTTCTGGCCGCCCTGGCCGACGGCCGGGTGCCGGTGATCGCGGGCATGGGCGGCATCGGCAAGACCGCGCTGGCCGTCCACACCGCCCACCGGGCCGCCGCCGACTACCCGGACGGACGGCTCTACGCGGACCTGCGCGGAGCCGACGAGACACCCGCCGACCCGGCCCGCGTCCTGGCCGGCTTCCTGCGCGCCCTCGGCGCCGACGCCCGCGAGATCCCCGAAGCACTCGACGAGCGCTCCGCCCTGTACCGCACCCTGCTCGCCGACCGCCGGGTGCTCGTCCTCCTCGACAACGCCGCCGGCGAGCAGCAGGTCCGACCGCTACTCCCCAGCACCCCGGCACACCACGACGCAGGCGCCGGGCCGCGCTCGGCCGTGCTCGTCACCGGCCGCGCCCCGCTGACGGCCCTGCCCGGCGCCCACCTCGTGGACCTCGCCGAACTCGACACCGGCCACGCCCAGACCCTGCTGCGCCGCATCCTCGGCGACCGCCGGGTCGCCGCCGAACCGTTCGGCGCCGCCGCGATCGCCGAGCTGTGCGGCGGCATGCCGCTGGCCGTCCGCATCGCCGGGGCCCGGCTGGCCGCCCGGCCGCGCTGGACCCTGACCCGGCTCGCCGACCTGCTGCGCGACGAACGACGCCGCCTCGACGAACTCGCGGCGGGGGACCTGGCGGTGAGGACCGCCTTCGCCGTCGGCTGCGCCCGGCTGTCGGAGCCGACCCGCCGCACCTTCCGGCTGCTCGGCCTGCTGGAGGCGCCCGACTTCGCGCCCTGGACGGCGGCGGCGCTCGCCGACGTCCCGCCGCAGGAGGCCGAGCGGCAGCTGGAGGAGCTGGTCGACGCCCAACTGCTCCAGGACACCGGCGCGCAGCCGCACCCGCGCTACCGCTTCCACGACCTCGTCCGGCTGTACGCGCGCGAGGACGCCGAGGCCGCCGACGATCCGGCCGTCCGCTCCGCCGCCCTGGAACGGGCCTTCGGCGCCTGGCTCTGGCTGGCGGAGCAGGCCGCGGACCAGGTGCCCGGGCCGTGCCTCGCCCCGATCCACGGCGACGCCCCGCGCCACCCGCTGCCGAGCGCCGTCACGGCCGCCCTGCTCGACGACCCGACGGCCTGGTTCGACGCCGAGCAGCCGGCGCTGAACGCGAGCGCCCGGCAGGCCGCCGCGCTGGGCATGGTCGCCGCGGCCTGGGACCTCGCCGCCTGCCAGGAGAAGTACTGCGACGTGCGCGGACTGTACGACGACTGGCGCACCACCCACCTCGCCGTCCTGGAGGCCTGCCGGACGGCCGGCGACGTCCGGGGCACGGCCGTGCTCACCCGCGGCCTCATCGAGGTGACGACCTGGACGACCCCGACCGACAGCACCCAGACGATGGTCTCCCTGGAAGGCCGCGCACGACAGCTGGAGCGGATGTTCGAGCAGGTCGCCGAGCCGCGCGGAACCGCCGACGCCCTCGTCCTGACGGCCTGGAGCCTGGTGGCCCAGGGGCGTGCCCGCGAGGCGCTGGACACCGCCCACCAGGCCCTCGACCTCGCCACCCTCCACGACCACCCCGGTGGAAGGGCCAGGGCCCACCAGATCATCGCCGTCGCCCACGGCGAGACCGACCTCGACCGCGCGATCGAGCACCTGACCGAGACCCTGCGGCTGGCCCGCTCGATCGGCAACACCCGCTTCGAGGCCACCGCGATCCAGTTCCTCGGCGCCGCCCACGGCCGGGCCGGCCGGGTGGAGCTGGGCTGCGAGCTGCTCTCCCGCTCCCTCGCCATGGCCCGCTCGTTCCAGGACCGCTACGTCGAGGCCTTCTCACTGCTCTACCTCGCCACGCTGTACGCGGCCACCGGCGACGACCGCGCCCGCCCGACCGCCGAGGCGGCCCTCGTCATCGCGCGGCGCCTCGACCTTGGCCACCACCTCGCCCAGGCCCTCGGCATCCTCGGCGAACTGGACCTCGCGGCGGGGGAGCACGCCGCGGCCGTCGCGCACCTGGAGGAGTCGGTCCTGGTCTGGCGGGCCCGCGGCTGGCGCTCCTTCCTCGCCGGCGCGCTGCGCACCCTCGCCCGCGCCTACGAGGCCTCCGGGCTGACCGAGTCGGCCGCGCGGGTCCTGGAGGAGGCCCGCGAGCTGAGCGGCACCCCCGGGCGGGGCGGCGCCGCGAACGGCGGCACCGACGCCCTCACGCACGGGTGCTGACCCGGCCGCCGTACCCCGGGCGGGCCTGCCGGAGCCGGCTCATCGGCCCTGGGGCGGCCTGCCCGCTCAGCTTTCCTGCCACCGGCCTGCCCGGGCCGGCCTGCGGGCTCCGCTCACCCGGGCAGCCCGGCGCCGGCCGATCGGTGAGCGCACCGGTAAGGCATCGGTAAGACGCCCCCGCCTAGGGTCGTTCCCGACCGCACCGGACTTCCGCACCCACCCCAGGGGGGCGTCCGGCCGGGTCCGCGCAGGGGACGGACCCGA
>NZ_JBEPAK010000284.1:0-8327 GCF_040298565.1 Kitasatospora sp. NPDC001539
GGCCACCGGGCCCATTGGGCCGCCGGGCCCGCGCCGGAGGCGCCGCCGCCGCGCGGGTCCGCCGCGCCGTGGGCTCTCTCCCGCCCGGGATGCGGGAGGATGGGCGCATGCCGAACCGTCTCGCGGACGCGACCTCGCCGTACCTGCTGCAGCATGCCGAGAACCCGGTCGACTGGTGGCCGTGGGGCCCCGAGGCGTTCGAGGAGGCGCGCCGGCGCGGGGTGCCGGTGCTGCTGTCCGTCGGGTACGCCGCCTGTCACTGGTGCCACGTGATGGCGCACGAGAGCTTCGAGGACGCCGGGCTCGCCGGATACCTGAACGAGCGGTTCGTCGCGGTCAAGGTGGACCGGGAGGAGCGGCCCGACGTCGACGCCGTGTACATGGAGGCCGTGCAGGCGGCGACCGGGCAGGGCGGCTGGCCGATGACGGTGTTCCTCACGCCGGAGAAGGAGCCGTTCTACTTCGGGACGTACTTCCCGCCCCAGCCCCGGCACGGGATGCCGTCCTTCCGCCAGGTGCTGGAGGGCGTGGACGCCGCCTGGCGGGACCGGCGGCAGGAGGTCGGCGAGGTCGCCGGACGGATCCGGGCCGACCTGGCCGATCGGGCCGCCGTCTACTCGGCCGGCGCCCACCACCCGCCCGGCGAGGCGGACCTGCACCAGGCCCTGGTCGCCCTCAGCCGGGAGTTCGACCAGCAGCGCGGCGGCTTCGGCGGGGCGCCCAAGTTCCCCCCGGCGATGGTGATCGAGTTCCTGCTGCGCCACCACGCCCGGACCGGCTCCGAGGCGGCCCTGGAGATGGCCGCGCGCACCGCCGAGGCGATGGCCCGCGGCGGCATCCACGACCAGCTCGGCGGCGGCTTCGCCCGGTACTCGGTGGACGCCGGCTGGGTGGTGCCGCACTTCGAGAAGATGCTCTACGACAACGCCCTGCTGCTGCGCGTCTACCTGCACCTGTGGCGGGCCACCGGCTCCGGGCTCGCCCGGCGGGTCGCGCTGTCCACCGCGGACTTCCTGCTGCGTGAACTCCGCACGCCCGAGGGGGCGTTCGCCTCCGCACTGGACGCCGACAGCCTGGACGAGGAGACCGGCGGCACCGCCGAGGGTGCCTACTACGTTTGGGAGCCGGGCCAGTTGGTCGACCTGCTCGGCCCGGCCGACGCGGCCACCGCCGCCCGGCTGTTCACCGTCACTGCCGACGGCACCTTCGAGCACGGCACCTCGGTGCTCCAACTCCTCGCCGAGCCAGAGGACTTCGCCGAGTACGAGAGCCTCCGCGCCCGGCTGTTCGAGGCGCGTGCGGCCCGGCCCGCCCCCGCCCGGGACGACAAGGTGGTCGCCGCCTGGAACGGCCTCGCCATCGCCGCGCTCGCCGAGACCGGCGCCCTGCTGGACCGGCCCGACCTGGTCGACGCCGCCGAGCGCGCCGCCGACCTGCTGCTCGCCGTCCACCTCACCTCCGACGGGCGGCTGCTACGCACGTCCCGGGACGGCCGGGCGGGCGGCAACGCGGGCGTCCTGGAGGACTACGCCGACACCGCCGAGGGCTTCCTCGCGCTGTACGCCGTCACCGGCGAGGCCTCCTGGCTGGAACTGGCCGGAGGGCTGCTCGACACCGTGCTCAAGCACTTCACCGACGAGGCCTCCGGCGCGCTGTACGACACCGCCGACGACGCCGAGGAGCTCATCCGCCGACCGCAGGACCCGACCGACAACGCCACCCCCTCGGGCTGGACGGCGGCCGCCGGAGCCCTGCTGACGTACGCCGCGTACACCGGCTCCGACCGGCACCGCACGGCCGCCGAGCGCGCCCTCGGCATCGTCGGCGCGCTGGCCGGGCGGGCCCCCCGGTTCATCGGCTGGGGTCTGGCCGTCGCCGAGGCGCTGGTGGACGGGCCGCGCGAGGTCGCCGTCGTCGGCCCCGCCGGGGACCCGGCCACCGCCGCGCTGCGGCGGGCCGCCCTGCTGGGGACGGCGCCCGGGGCCGTCGTCGCGGTCGGGGAGCCGGGCGACAGCGAGGTGCCGCTGCTGGCCGACCGGCCGCTGGTCGACGGGGCGCCCGCCGCGTACGTGTGCCGGCACTTCGCCTGCGACGCGCCGACCACGGACCCGGCGGCGCTCGGCGAGCGGCTCGGGGTGGCGGTGGAGTAGGCGGGGCAGGAAGGGCGGGAGCAGGAGGACGGGGGGCAGGAAGGGCGGGGAGCAGGAAGGTCGGGGCAGGAAGGGTCCGGAGCAGGACGGCGCGGCAGGCCGGGTGAGGAGGGCCGGGCGGCCGAAAATGGCTGGCGGGGGCCGGTCGGTCGGGGTGAGCATGGTGCATGACGTGGACCCTCAGCACCTCGCTCAGTGACTTCCGCGAGCGGACCGCCGACCTGTTCGCCGCCCGCCCGGCCGAGAACACCGTTCTGATCACCATCGCCCACCAGCTCGCCGAAGCGGGACTCGACGCCTTCGGGGACCGCCCGCCGGTCTTCGGGTGGTGGCGCGGCGAGGAGGGCGGCCCCGTCGAGGGCGCCTTCCTCCAGACGCCGCCCTTCCCGCCCAGGCTCTCCGCCATGCCGCCCGCCGCGGCCGCCGACCTGGCGGTGCGACTGGCCGCCGCCGGCAGCGGTTTCACCGAGGTGACCGGGGTCGGCGGCGGAGCCGAGGCGGCCCACGCCTTCGGTGCGGCCTGGACGGCGGCCACCGGGACCACGCAGTCCGTCCAGGTCCATGAACGGCTCTACCGCCTGGCCGAGTTGACCGGGCCGCCGCGGCCCCCGGCCGGACGCCACCGGCTCGCCGGGCCGGCCGACCGCGAGTTGGCGATCCGCTGGTACCACGGGTTCCTGGCCGAGGCCCGCGTCCGGCACCCCGACGTGCCGCAGGCCGTCGACCGCAAGATCGCGCACGGCGGCCTCCACCTCTGGGAGGACGGCGGACACCCCGTCTCCCTGGCCGGAACCAGCCCCGTCATCGCCGGGATGTCCCGCATCGGCCCCGTCTACACGCCCGTCGAACACCGCGGGCGCGGCTACGCCAGCGCCGTCACGTCCGCCGCCGGCGCGCACGTGCTCGGGCTGGGGGCGGAGGAGGTGCTGCTCTACACGGACCTGTCCAACCCGACCAGCAACTCCATCTACCAGCAGATCGGGTACCGGCCGGTGGAGGACGCGGTGGTCCTGGACTTCTCGCCGCGGTAGGCGGGGCACGCGGCCGCGGTCAGAGGGGCGCCCCGGCCGCCTGCCCCGCCTGCCCGGTCTGCCCGGACGCCGCCGCCTCCCGGGAAGCCTCGGGCGCCCCCGTGCCGAGGACGGCGGTGCCGGCCGCGGCCGGCGGCGGCAGGCGGTCGGCGTCCAGGTAGGCCCGCGCGCACGTGAGGAGGTTGCCGCCGGCGGACTCCATGTCGGCCGCGAGGCCGTCCAGCACCGTCCTCCACGCAGCGCCGCACCTCTGCAGCGCCGCCGCGCTCCGCCACCCCGGCAGGCCCCCGGCCGCCCTGCCGCTGGGCTCCGCCAGCTTCGCCGTCTCCTCCGGGACCTTCCCCGCGACCGCCACGGCGTTGGTCCCGGCGGCGGTCAACTCGCCGGGCCTGACGGTGAATCCGGGATCCTGCCCCACTCGTCCCCCTCGCCTCCGGGTCAGCCGCGAGCGCTATGGTAGCGGCGGGTGACGGAACGGACGCGGAGCGCACGGAGTTGGGGATGGACCTCGCGAGCCTGGGGAACGCCGAACCGGCGAACCTCTACGCGGCAGCGGACGCCTACGACGCGCTGGCCGAGGCGATGTCACAGCACTCCACGGACTGGAGGAGCGGGACCGCCGACCGGATCCGCGGATCCGGATGGAGCGGCCCGGCGGCCGCCGCCGCGAGCCCGGTGCTGGACGGCGTCACCGGCAGGATCCGCGCCGCGGCGGCCGAACTCGCCCTCATCGGCAAGGGGATCCGCGACTGCGCCGACGCCGTGACGCTGGCCCGGAGCCGACTCGCCCAGGCGCTGTGCGACGCGCAGGCCGAGGGGTTCCTGGTCGGCGACACCGGCGCGGTGAGATGGCTCCCGTCGGACAACCCGTTCCAGGCCGCCGACCTGGAGGCCAGGCGGAGGGCGGCCGCCGAGGAGATCGGCCGGCGGATCGGCAGGGCGCTGGTCGACGCGGCCGACGCCGACACCAGCCTGGCCGCCGCGCTCGACACGTTCGCGACGCGCGCCGAGGACGGGTCGGGCCTGGACGAGAGGACGGCTGCCGCCGACGGGCACCCGGACCGGTCCGGTGGTGCTCCCGAACCGATGTGGCGGCGGAACGCGCCCGGCGAGGACGCCACCCCGGCGGAGGTCAACGCCTGGTGGAGCAGCCTCGGACCGCAGGGCCGGCACTGGTTCCTGAGCCACCACCCGGAGGTGCTCGGCAACCTCGACGGCGTCCCGGCGGAGGTGCGGGACACGGCGAACCGCGCGTACCTCCGGACCCTGCTGGAGGGCGTCAGGAAGAAGAAGCCGGAGGAGCTGGACGCCGGCGACAAGGCGGTCCTCGCCCGCTACGGGCCCATCGAGGCGCGCCTCGCCCGGCACGAGGGGGAGCCGCCGATCCACCTGCTCGGGCTCCGCAGCGAGGGCCGCGGTCGGGCGATCCTCTCCTTCGGGAACCCGGACACCGCCACCCACATCTCCGCCTACGTGCCGGGCATCACCTCCACCGTGGCCGGCCTCGGACCGGGACCGAACGACGGGACCAACGAGGCGGAGAACGCGCTGAACCTCTACCGCGCCGCGAGCGGCAGGGTTCCGGCCGGCTGCTCCGTCGCGTCGGTCGTGTGGC
Organism: Kitasatospora sp. NPDC001539; assembly: GCF_040298565.1. NCBI lineage: Bacteria > Bacillati > Actinomycetota > Actinomycetes > Kitasatosporales > Streptomycetaceae > Kitasatospora > Kitasatospora sp. NPDC001539. Next base: position 4,797 of record NZ_JBEPAK010000284.1, read on the forward strand.
TCGGCTACGACGCGCCGGGGATGGACCTCGGCGCCGCGTCGACGAGCGCGGGCAAGGCGGGCGCCCCGGCGTACGCGAGGTTCCTGAGCGGCGTACGGGCGAGCCACGAGGGCGACCGGCCTCCGCACATCACCGCGGTGGGACACAGCTACGGCTCCTACCTGGTGGGCCGGGCCGTCGAGCTGTCCACCCGCCCGGGCACCCACCACACGCCCCCGGACGACGTCGTCTTCATCGGCAGTGCGGGCGTCGGCGCGGGCAGGGCCGCGGACCTCGGGCTGCCGCCCGGCCGCGTCTGGGTCGGCGCCGCCGACAACGACCTCGTGACGCACGCCCCGTCGAAGTTCGGCATCGACCCGGACGAGCGCTGGTACGGGCGGGACCCGTCCAGCAAGCGCTTCGGCGCGAACCGCTTCACCGTCGACGACTGGAGCCGCGGCAATCCTGTCGACGCGCACACCAAGTACCTGAACGGACGCGGTGGGCCGTCGCTGGACAACATCGCGGCCGTCGTCACCGGCAGCGGGGGCGTCAAGCTGCGCGGCCACCGGGGATGAGGCGGAGTCGCCGAGGTTGTGGCCGGGCCACCGGGAACGAGGCGGAATCGCCGAGGGCGTCCCGGTCGCGGTGCGCGGGCGGCACTCGATCGCCGAGCACCCCGTCCCGTCACTCCCGCCGTCACTCCCAGTCCCACCGGATCCCCAGGATGCACGGCCGCACCGCCGTCGCCACCAGGTGGACGCAGCGGTGCCCGTCGAGGGTCAGTTCCTCCGTCTCGTACGGGGCTTCGCCCGGGGAGTGCAGGGCGATGCGGTGGCAGCGGACGGGCAGCGCGGCGGGGTGGAAGGTGATCTGGAGGACGTACTGGCCGGCGCCGGAGTTGAAGCCGCGGACGTACTCGCAGCTGGGTTCGGGGGAGGGGGCGTCGTCGAAGCCGTAGCCGAGGAGGTGGGTGTCGCCGGCGCGCAGGCGGCGGTCGAGGAGGAGTTCGGCGGCGAGCAGGTGGTGGGTGTGGTCGCGGCGGATGCGGCCGGGGCGGCAGTTCTCCTCGGCGCGGACGCCGACCCGGGTGATGTCGCTGCCGGGGTCGCCCTGGTAGAGGGCGAGGTAGCGGTCGATGCCGTCGCGGTGGGCGCGCAGGGCGTGTTGGGAGTCGCGGCGGGTGAGTTGGCGGTCGGGGCCGACCCGGATCCGTTCGATGTGGGTGATGGTGTGCAGGCCGGTGTCGCGCGGGCCGGCGAGGGTGGCGAGCAGGTCGTCGACGGCGGTGGGCGGTGAGATCAGGTCGCGGTAGGGGCGGACGGGTGGTCCGACGGCGACGGCGGCGGCACGGCGGGGGCCGAGCAGCCGGGTCAGGGAGTGTTCGGGCAGGTCGAGGACTTCCTCCAGGGCGGCGACGGCGCGCAGCGACTCGGGGCGCTCCGGTCGGCGGCGTCCTTGCTGCCAGTAGCTGAGGCTGGTGACCCCGACGTGGACGCCGCGCAGGGCGAGGTGGCGGCGGATGCGGTGCAGGGCGAGGCCGCGGGCGGTGATCGCGGTGCGCAGGGCGAGGTGGAACGGGCCGGTGCGCAGGGCGGCGGCGAGGTCGGCGGGGTCGCTCCGGTGGATGACGGCCTCCTGGACGGCGGGTCCGGGTTTTGACCGTGAATATTCACATCCGTGCGCCGGTTTGTCACCGGTCCGGGCAGGTGGCGCCGTGCTTTCCCGGCTGTCGTTCACAGTCCGGCCGTTCCGTTCACACCTGAACTCAGCCCGCTGCGAAGCCCGTTGACCTGTCTCCGGCAACGGCGCGATGCTCGGGGCGCGATCCGGACCGCGCCCCCCACAGCAGTTCGCAACGCTCGTGCAAGGAGGCATTCCCCCATGCCAGTTCCACGGATACGACTGCGTCGCGCGGTCTCCCTGCTCGCCCTGGGCGTGCTGGGCCCGGCGCTGAGCGCCGCAGCGTCCACCCCCGCGGTCGCCGCCCCCACGGCGGACCGGGCCCCGGCCCAGGTCCGTCCGGCGGCCGCGCCCGGCAGTACGGCCGATCTGGCCGGCACGTACAAGAAGCTCAACATCACCATGCAGCAGCAACAGCAGACCAACTGGTGCTGGGCGGCGAGCGGCAACACCATCGCCACCTGGTTCGGCTACAACTACAGCCAGAACCAGTTCTGCAACGCCGCCTTCGGCCGCGCGACCAACTCCAGCTGCCCCAACAGCCAGGCCTCGCTGGCCGATGTGCAGAACGGCCTCGACTGGGTGGGCATCAACCCGGGCTCGTACGTCACCGGCTACCTGCGCTACAGCACGGTGCAGTCCGAGGTGGACGCGAACCGGCCGATCGAGACGCGCATCCAGTGGAGTTCCGGCGGCGGGCACATGCACGTCGTGTACGGCTACGACACCGGCAGCAACTGGGTCTACTGGGGCGACCCGTGGCCGTCCAACTACCGCTACAACTGGGCGGACTACTGGTACTACGTGAACAACGACACGTTCTCGTGGACCCACTCCCTGTACCGGATCGGCGCGTGAGGGCGATCATGACCGAGTCGAACAAGGCCCGTCGGGCCGCCGTCACCGCCCTGCTCGCCGCCGGCCTCGCGCTGGCGATCGCCCCGACCGCGCAGGCCGACGCCCCGAGCGGCAGCGCGGCCGGCACCACCGCCGGCGCCCCCGTGCCGGTACCCGCCGCCGACCTGGCCCGGGCCCGCGGCGCCGTCCAGGACCCGTCGGTGCTCGACAAGGTGGGCCACTTCTTCGCCCGCAAGGGCGTCCCGCCGACCCAGCAACTGACCATCGGCGCCGCGGAGGAGGCGAAGGCGGCGAGCGCCTCGGCTCCACGGCTGGCCGGGGACACCGTGCCGGTCTACACCCTGGACGCCGGCTTCGTGGCCGGCACCCCGGGCGCGCCGGTGGCGAAGGCCGCGTTCACGGCGAGCAAGGTGGTCGCGGCGGACGGGCAGACCGCCTCGGTCTGGACGGTCCGGCAGGGCGACACCTGGCGGGTGGTCAACATCGCCTCCGGCGGCGACGAGAGCGACTACGCGGCGAAGGCGGCGGATGCCGGCGGCGGCACCGCGTTCCGGGAGCCGCAGATCAACGCCTGGTACGTGCTGCGCGACGGCCGGGTGCTGCCGCTGGACGAGGAGGCGCGACGCTCGGTGGGCGCGGGCGGGGTGTCGCTGGCCGCGTACCAGCAGCTGGTGCACCAGCGGTACGGGGACAAGCTGCCGGGGTCGGCGTACGACCGGGCGGGCGAGGGCGGCGGCTACCAGGTGGACGCCGCGCCGGCCCGGGGCTCGGCGGGCACCGGCTCCGAGCTGCCGGCCGTGACGGCGGCCGCGGCCCTGGGCGTCACCGCGCTGGCGGGCGCGGGCGTCGTCCTGCGGCGCCGGCGGGGCACCCGCTGACGGCGGGCGGGGGGGGGCGGGGGCCGCGCGGGGCCGCCGCCGGGGGGGGGCCCGCCCCCCGCGGCCCCCCCCGCCGGCGGGCCCCCCCCCACGCCGCCGCGCGCCCGCCACAGCCCCCCGAAGGACGGCAGCA
>NZ_JBEPAK010000285.1:0-8267 GCF_040298565.1 Kitasatospora sp. NPDC001539
CCGACTTCCCGCGCGAAGCGCGCGCCGATCCGGGCACCTGCCCGGCACCTCGTCGCGGCGGGCGGCAACGGCGGGAAGACCCCCGATCCGCACCCGCGCAGCCGCCGCGGGGCTCAGGAGATCAGGGTGGCGAGGGCGAGGCCCTGGGGGTACAGGGTGGCGGCGGCCGGAAGGGTCGCCGGGATGCCGGCGTGCAGGACGGTGAGGGTGCCGTTGCCGGTGGCGGTCGGGTCGGCGACGCGGCGGAGGGCCTGGGCGGCGACGGCGTCGGCGGAGCCGAGCAGGGTGAGGGACGGCGAGGCGGTCACGACGACGGCGTCGCGGATGCGCTCCTCGACCAGTTCGTAGTGGGTGCAGCCGAGCACGATCGCGTCGGTGCCGGCCGGGGTGCGGGCGGCCGCGTCGGCGATGGCGGCGGTGACGGCGTCGTCGTCCCCGTGCTCGACCGCGTCGGCGAGACCCGGGCAGGCGACCTCGGTGACCTCGGCGGTGCCGCCGAAGTCGCGGATCAGCCCGCGCTGGTAGGCGCTGCCGGTGGTGGCCGGCGTGGCCCAGATGGCGACCCGGCCGCCGAGCGCGGCGGCGGGCTTGATCGCCGGGACGGTGCCGATGACGGGCAGTCCGGGCTCCAGTTCGGCGCGCAGGGTGGCCAGGGCGTGGACCGAGGCCGTGTTGCAGGCGACCACCAGGGCGTCCGGCTCGTACTCGGCGGCGGCCCGGCAGCAGCCGAGGGCCAGCTCGGTCACCTCTTCGGGCGTGCGCGGCCCCCAGGGCATCGAGGCGGGGTTGGAGGAGAGCACCAGATCGGCGTCGGGGCGCAGCTTCCGAAGGGCGGCGGCGGCGGCGAGCAGGCCGATCCCGGAGTCCATCAGTGCGATCTTCACGGGGCAAGACTTTAGTCGATCCGCCCGGCGGAGCCCGTTCTGCGGCAGACTGCCGGGGTGACCGTCCTGCTGTGGATCGCCGCGTTGTCCCTGCTGGTCTGGCTCTGGCTGGCGTGTTGCCACGGTTCGTTCTGGCGCACCGACGTCCGGCTGCCGCCACCCCGCCCGCCGGCGCGGTGGCCGCAGGTGGCGGTGGTGGTGCCGGCCCGGGACGAGGCACCGGTGCTGCCGGTGAGCCTGCCGACGCTGCTGGCGCAGGAGTACCCGGGGCGGGCGCGGGTGATCGTGGTGGACGACCACAGCTCGGACGGTACCGGTGCGATGGCCGCGGAACTGCGGACGATGGGCGGGTTGGAGCTGACCGTGACCACCCCTCCCCCGCTGCCCCCGGGCTGGACGGGCAAGCTGTGGGCGCTGCGGCACGGGGTGGAGCTGGCCGGCCCGGACGCGGAGTACCTGCTGCTGACGGACGCCGACATCGCGCACGGCCCGGATTCGCTGGCCTCGCTGGTGGCCGCGGCCGAGGGGCACGGCCTCGATCTGGTGTCGCAGATGGCCCGGCTGCGGGTCGAGACCGGCTGGGAGCGGCTGATCGTGCCGGCCTTCGTCTACTTCTTCGCCCAGCTGTACCCGTTCCGCTGGAGCAACCGCCCCGGCTCCCGGACGGCGGCCGCGGCGGGCGGCTGTTCGCTGGTGCGGCGGGCGGCGCTGGAGCGCGCGGGCGGGGTGGCGGCGATCCGGGGCGCGGTGATCGACGACGTGTCGCTGGCCCGGGCGGTGAAGTCCTCGGGCGGGCGCACCTGGCTCGGCCTGGCCGACGCGGTGGACAGCGTCCGCCCGTACCCGCGGCTGGAGCAGTTGTGGCGGATGGTGTCGCGCAGCGCGTACGCCCAGTTGAGGCACTCGCCGTTGCTGCTGCTCGGCACGGTACTGGGGCTGGCGCTGGTGTACCTGGTACCGCCGGTGGCGACGGTGGCCGGGCTGGTGGCGGGGGGCCCGGCGGTGGCGGCGGTCGGCGGGGCGGCCTGGGCCCTGATGGCGGCCACCTACCTGCCGATGGTCCGGTACTACGGGCAGCCGGCTCCGGCCGTGCTGCTGCTGCCGTTCACGGCCTCGCTGTACCTGCTGATGACGGTGGACTCGGCAGTGCAGCACTGGCGCGGCCGGGGCAGCGCCTGGAAGGGCCGGACGTACGCGCGGACGTGAGAGCGGGGCGGAGAGCAGTCGAAAGGCCGGGCGCGGGAGCGGGGTCGGGAAGCGGGGACGGGACGCGCGGGCCGGGAGCCGGGACAGCGGGCGGGGCGGGAAAAGCCCGGCGCTGCGGGCCGGACGGATCCATACTGCTCGGATGGACCGACAGCAGATCTCCCGCCTCGCCCATGCCCACCACCCGATCGCGGCGCCGCTCGCGGACGAGTCGGTGTCCCGCCTGCTCGACCGAGCGCTGGCCGGGCGGGAGTCCGGTCGGATGCTGGACCTCGGCTGCGGCGAGGGCGCCTGGCTGCTGCGGGCGCTGGCCGCCCGTCCGCAGTGGCGGGCGATCGGGGTTGACCTGGACGCGGAGGCGCTGACCCGGGCCCGGGAGTCGGCCACCGCGCTCGGCGTGGTGCGCCGGATCGGCCTGCACCACCTGGACGCCCGGGAGTTCACCGCCCGGGAGTCCGCCGCTCGACAGTCCGCCGCCCGGGAGTCCGCAGCTCGGTCGTCAGTCGACCGGGAATCCAGCCGGGGCTCCGCCTCCCGCGAGCAGTTCGACCTGGTGCTGTGCGTGGGCGCCACCCACGCCTTCGACGGGCTGCTGCCCACGTTGGCGGCCGCCCGTGAACTGCTGGCCCCCGGCGGCCGGTTGCTGGTCGGCGAGGGCTTCTGGGAGCGCGAGCCGTCCCAGGCCGCGCTGGACGGGCTGGGCGCGGCCCGGGAGGACTTCGCGGACCTGGCGACCACCACGGACCGGGTGGTCGCGGACGGCTGGACCCCGGTCTACGGGCACGTCAGCACGGCACAGGAGTGGGACGACTACGAGTTCTCCTGGACGGGTTCGCTGGCCGAGTGGGTGCTGGACCACCCCGACCACCCCGGCGCGGCGGCCGCCCGCGAGGCCGCGGACCGCCACCGCGCCGAGTGGCTCCGCGGCTACCGGGGGACGTTGGGTTTCGTCACCTACCTGCTGCGCCGCGACTGAACCCCCGCGGGCGGCGGGTTACTTCTGGGTGCGGGTGAGGAAGTCGTCGATCAGCGGGGCGATTTCGGGCAGCTTCTCCTCCAGGGCGAAGTGCCCGGTGTCGAAGAGGTGCAGTTCCGCCTCGGGCAGGTCGCGCAGGTAGGCGCGGGCGCCGGCCTCGGTGAAGAACGGGTCGCGGGTTCCCCAGACCACCAGGGTGGGCGGCTGGTTGGCGCGCAGCCACTGCTGCCAGACGGGGTAGAGCTCGACGTTGGTGAAGTAGTCGAGGGCCAGGTGGACCTGGATGTCCTTGCGGCCGGGCAGGTCGAGGAAGTGCTGGTCGAGCGTCCAGCCGTCCGGGGCGACCAGGGTCGGATCGCCGGCGCCGCCCTCGTACTGGCTGCGGGTGACGTCCAGGGTGAGGATCGAGCGGGCGGCGTCCTCGGCGCCCGGGACGCCCCGCTTGTTCGCGATGAACTCCCGCGCCTGGTCGGAGAGTCCCTCCTCGTAGGCGTTGCCGTTCTGCACCACCAGGCCGGTGATCCACTCCGGTCGGCGGGTGGCCAGGCGCAGACCGACGGGTGCGCCGAAGTCGAAGACGTACAGCGCGAAGCGGTCCAGGCCGAGGGCGAGGCAGAAGCGCTCGACCACGTCGGCGAGGGTGTCGAAGCGGTACGGGAAGGTGTCCGGCGCGGGGCTGTCGCTGTGGCCGAAGCCGGGGTAGTCGGGGGCTATCAGCCGGTGGCGGGTGCCGAGCGCGTCGAGCAGCCGAGCGTACTGGTGGGAGGCGGAGGGGAAGCCGTGCAGCAGCAGGAGGACGGGGGCGTCGGCCGGGCCGGTTTCCCGGTAGAAGACGCGCAGGCCGTCGAGGTCGACGTGGCGGTGGTGGACGTGCGGGATCGTCAGCTCGCTCATGCTAACCATTAAACAGCATCTGACTGGTTAGCAGGAGGGTGACGACCCGTCAGGCGACCGGGCCTCACCCTCCTCGATCCACCTCAATCCGCTTCAGTGCTTGTGCAGTTGCTCCTGCTGCACCAGGTAGTCCAGCACCTCGGGCATCCCCTCGACGCCGTCGGCCTTGCTCGGCGAGGTGCGGTACTCGCCCTGGACGACCACCGTGGGCAGCTCGTCGATGCCGTAGCGGACGAACGCGGCGGCCGCGTCGTCCACCGACCGGCCCACCTCGGCGGAACGGTAGGTGCGGCCGAACAGCTGGGCGTCGACGCCGTGGCGCACCGCCCAGTCGGTGGCGGCCGCCTCCGTGGTGAGATCGGCGTGGTCGCTGTGGATCGAGCGGAAGGCGGCGGTCTGCAGGCGCTCGACCAGGCCGAGGCGCTCCAGCGTGTAGTACAGCCGGGCGTGGGCGCGTTGGGTGCCCTCCCCCTGGCCGCCGGGCCAGATCGCCGGGGCGCGTCGCAGTGCGACGTCCGCGCGATGCCTCTCGGCCCAGGCCTGCAGTGGCTGCTCGAGCTGCTGGGAGTGGCTGCAGTCGTACCAGAAGAACTCGACCGCCTCGGTGCGGGCGCTCTCGCGCACCGGCTGCGGATGGTCGAGCTTGACGAACTGGACGCCCTCGGCGGGCGATTGACGGCTCACCGCGCCGGCCTGGACGGGGGATGCGGCGATCCCGGCGGCGACGGCGAACAGGAGGGTGGACCGCAGCAGCGACTTCGAGTTCACACCGGGAAGTGTGCTGACGGCGGCCGGTTACCGGCGAGTCGCCGGAGGGCGCCGGGCCCGGATTCGCCCGAACGGCTCACCCGGGGCGGGTGCGAGCCGCCCGTCAGTGCGAGGAGGGATCGCCGGTCCACACCTCGCCGACCAACCGCTGCCAGGCGTCCACCACCGCGCCCAGTTCGAAGTGCGCCAGCGCGTGCGCCCGGGCGGCCGCGCCGAGTCCCGCGCGGTTGCAGGCGAGCACCTTGGCGAGCGCCTCGGCCAGGGCGAGTGGGTCCCCGGGGGCGACCAGCGCACCGGTGGCGCCGTCCCGGACGACCTCGCGCACCCAGCCCACGTCGGTGGCGACGGCGGGCACCCCGGCCAGCGCCGCCTCGATCAGTGCACCGGGCACACCCTCGTTGTCGCTGGTGAGCAGCAGCGCGTCGGCGGCCCGGTAGAGCGGGACGGGATCGGGCAGGGCACCGAGGAAGTGGGCCCGGGCGGCGGCCGGGTGCCGGGCCAGGGACTCGCGCAGCGGGCCGTCCCCGGCGACGGCGAGCCGGACGTCGGGCAGCCGGTCGAGCACGTCGAGGGCGAGGTCGAGTCGCTTCTCCGGCGCTATCGCGCCGATCCAGGCGACCAGCAGGACGTCCGCCGGCAGGCCGAGGGCGTGCCGGGCCGCGCGCCGTTCGGCCCGGCCGTCGGCGGGCGGATAGCTCTCGGCGGCACGGGAGATGGGGATCACCCGGACCTTCCCCGCCGGGAGCCGGAACTGCTCCTCCAGCACCTGGCGCGCCTCGTCGGTGAGCGTGGTGACGGCGGCGGCGCGGTGCATCAGGGCGGCGCCGCGCAGTCTGCGCAGCCGGTTGGCCGTCCAGTAGCGGGGGTGGCCGACGGAGACGTAGACGAAGGGGGTGCCGGTCCCGGCGAGGGCGAGGGCGCAGGCGGCCAGGGTGTCCGAGCCGTGGGCGAGCACCACGTCGGCGGCCCGGGCGGCGGAGCGCAGTGCCCGGAGGGTGGCCGGGCGCAGTCGGCCGGGGCCGAGGACGGTGACGCGCGGCCCGGCAGGGTCGGGGCACGGCTGTCCGCAGGCGTCGGGGGCCGTTCCGCCGACGGTGCACGGCCCGGGCCTCGCCGCAGCCGGGCGGGGAGCCGGCACGGCCGGGCGCGGGGCGAGGGCGCACAGCGCGGAGGCCTGGCCCCGACGGCGCAGTTCCCGGTGGAGGTCACGGGCGAGGTTCTGGGCACCGGCCCGGCGCGGGTCGCTGATCAGATGCAGGACGCGCGGGCGGTCTCCGGCCGAATCGGCCGCCGTATGGTCGGGCATGGACAGACCTTGGCACAGCGCCACGCCCGGTACACCCCCTTCGCGCAACCCGGTGGTGGTCCGTGCGCCCGCGCCCGTACACCGGATGTGCGCGGAAGATCCGCCGTCGTGCGCCGGACGGGACCGGTGTGCGCCCCGCCTCGCCCCCGGCCGCTCCGTTCGGCCGCCCTCCGCTCCTCCGTACGCCGTGCCGAGCAGCCGCCCCGTCGTCGGCCCGGGCGCGCCCCGGCCACCGCCCGCTCCCCAGGGCCACCGATCATCGCCCCCGGCCCGGCCACCGATCACCGAACCCCGGGCCGGCCACCAGCCTTCGCCGATAGGCCGGTACGCGGAGCACCCGCACGCCGCCCGGCGCGGGCGGGTACGGCCGGACACCGCCGCAGCGCCGGTTACGCGGATCGGGTGAACGCGGTTGGACCCCGGCCCCGGCCGGTCGGCAGGATGTCCGGCCGGGGCGGCCGCGCCGCCCTCATCTCCCCCTCTCCCCTTCGGATTTGGAGTCACCCGGTGTTCAAGGGATTCCGCAGCTTCCTGCTGCGCGGAAACGTGGTGGACCTCGCGGTCGGCATCGTGATCGGCGCGGCCTTCACCGCCGTCGTCACCGGGTTCGTCAGCGCCTTCCTCACCCCGCTGGTCGGCGTCGCCACCGGCGCGGTCGGCGACTTCACCCAGAAGACCTTCGAGGTGGGCGGCACCAAGTTCCCCTACGGCCTGTTCGTCAACGCGCTGATCGGCTTCGTGCTGATCAGCGCGGTGATCTACTTCGCCGTGGTGGTACCGGTGGGCAAGCTGCAGGCGCGGTTCGAGTCGGCCGAGCCCGCGCCGGCCGCCAAGGTGGACTGCCCGGAGTGCCTGAGCCGGATCCCGGCCGCCGCGACCCGCTGCTCCTTCTGCACCTCCGAGGTCGCCGCCCGGCCCGGCCTGCCCGCCCAGGGGCAGGCGCTGCAGTCGCACTGACGGTCCGCAGGCGCTGACGGGACACTTATCCCCCAAACATTCACGAGCCCCCGCCCCATCGCCGGCGGGGGCTCGAATGCGCCGGCGCACGCCCCGTTCGCAAAAGTTTCTCCGCAGGGCCCGCAGGCGTCCACGGGCCGGTCACCGCACGGTCGCACGGCGGCCGCGTCCGGGTGCTGTTCGATCGCTGACGGGTCGCCAGGGTTGTCCGGAAGTGGATGGCGGTTTGTCCGTTCTTCCTACTTTCGAAACCTTTGCGCGAGCGAAGACTGTGTAAACACTCGAACTGCTCCCCCTCCCGCTCTCCTCAGCAGGCGCATTGTGGGCTTACCGTATGCCCCATGACCTCGCCCCGCTCCTACGACGGAGTCGGCTACCCCTCTCCGTCCTTCTCCTCCGGCACGCCGATTTACGACAGCCTCGTGGCTGAGCGCGGCGTCCCCCAGATCGCACCCATCAACGTGCCGGCCGCCCTGCCGCCGGCGCTGTCGTCCGGATACGGATCAGGCCTCGGCCAGTCCTACGAGAACCGGTACGGCAACGGGTACGAGAGCGCCGGCAGCAACCTCCCCGCGCTGCCGCCCGCCCGCCTCGCCCTGGGCCCCGGCCCGAGCAGCGGCCCCTCCGCCGGACCCGCCACGGCGTACATCCCCGCGCAGCCGGCGCCGGCGTACGCCTCCGCCCCGCAGCCGTCCCTCCCCGGCTACGGTGCCCCCCAGTCCTACCAGCGGCCGCAGCCCGGCGCACCGGCGTTCGCCCAGACCGCCAGCGGCGGCTACCAGCCGACCGGCGGCCAGAGCTTCGGCGGCCAGAACACCTTCATCGGCCAGGGTGGCGGCCCGCAGAACTTCGGCGCGCAACCGACCGGCGGACCGGCCGGTTTCGGCCAGCCCGGTGGTCAGCCGCAGGGCGGCCCGCAAAGCTTCGGCGGCCAGCAGTCCTTCGGCGGCCCCAACCCGGCCGGCCCCGGCTTCCAGGGCCAGGGCGGCGACCAGGGCTTCGGCGGCGCCCAGCTCCGCCCGGCCATGGCACCGGTCGCGCCGGTCCGCCCGATGCAGCCGCAGCGCCCGGGCCAGTACGGCGAACCCGGCGCCTACCAGGGCGGCTACCAGCCGCAGGGCCAGGGCTACTGAGCCCTGCCACCCCTGGGCCGTCCCCCACCCGGCCCGAACCCGCACCACCTGAGCACCACCCGGCGACCCCTGAACGCCGGGCGAACGGAGAAACGGGTCATCCACGGACCGCCCGGAACGCCCCCCCCCACGGCGTCCCGGGC
>NZ_JBEPAK010000286.1:0-8206 GCF_040298565.1 Kitasatospora sp. NPDC001539
GACGCGATCGTCCGGGGCCCTGCGCGGAGAAGCCGTACGAACCGGCGGCGCGCCTGTCCCGTGCAGCCGGGGCGGGCGAGCCGTGCAGCGCGGCCCGGTCAGCCCTGCAGGGCCACCGAGAAGTGCTCCAGCTCCGCGGCCAGCTCGGCCGGCACCTTGGCGTGCAGCAGCGTGCCCTCGCCGGTGTGCTCGGTGGCGAGCAGCTCGCCCTCCTTGTGCACCCGGGAGACCAGCGCGCCCTGGGTGTAGGGCACCAGGGCCCGCACCTCGACGGCCGGGCGCGGCAGTTCGTCGTCGATGAGCTGCAGCAGCTCGTCGATCCCCGCCCCACTGCGGGCCGACACCACGATGGCGTGCGGTTCGCGGCGCAGCAGGCGCTGCAGCACGTGCGGGTCGGCGGCGTCCGCCTTGTTGATCACCACGATCTCGGGCACGTCCTGCGCCTCGACCGAGACGATGACCTCCCGGACGGCGGCCAGCTGCGTCTCCGGCTCGGGGTGCGAGCCGTCCACCACGTGCAGGATGAGGTCCGCGTCGGCGACCTCCTCCATGGTCGAGCGGAAGGCCTCGACCAGGTGGTGCGGCAGGTGCCGGACGAAGCCGACGGTGTCCGCCAGGGTGTAGAGCCGCCCGCTCGGGGTCTGGGCCCGGCGCACGGTCGGGTCCAGGGTGGCGAACAGCGCGTTCTCCACCAGCACGCCCGCACCGGTGAGCCGGTTGAGCAGGGAGGACTTGCCGGCGTTGGTGTAGCCCGCGATGGCCACGGACGGCACCTGGTGGCGCTTGCGCTCCTGGCGCTTGGTGTCGCGGCCCTTCTTCATCTCGGCGATCTCCTTGCGGAGCTTCGCCATCTTCTCCCGGATCCGGCGCCGGTCGGTCTCGATCTTGGTCTCACCGGGACCACGGGTGGCCATGCCGCCGCCCGAGGAGCCGGAGCCGCCGCCACCCATCTGCCGGGACAGCGACTGACCCCAACCGCGCAGACGCGGCAGCATGTACTGCATCTGGGCCAGCGAGACCTGCGCCTTGCCCTCCCGGGACTTGGCGTGCTGGGCGAAGATGTCCAGGATCAGGGCCGTCCGGTCGACGACCTTGACCTTGACCACGTCCTCCAGGTGGATCAGCTGGCCGGGGGTGAGCTCACCGTCGCAGACCACGGTGTCGGCGCCGGTGGAGGCGACGATGTCGCGCAGCTCCTGCGCCTTGCCGGAGCCGATGTAGGTGGCCGCGTCGGGCTTGTCGCGGCGCTGGATGACGCCGTCCAGCACCTGGGAGCCGGCCGTCTCGGCCAGCGCGGCGAGCTCGGCCATCGAGTTCTCCGCCTCCTCCAGCGTGCCGTCCGTCCACACGCCGACGAGCACCACGCGCTCCAGGCGGAGCTGGCGGTACTCGACCTCGGTGACGTCTTCGAGCTCGGTGGAGAGGCCGACGACCCGGCGCAGGGCGGCGCGCTCGCTGCGGTCGTACTGGTCGCCGTCGTAGGTGTGGCCGAGGTCCTCGTCGATGGCCGCGAGGTCCTCGTCCATGAGGGCTTCAGCCCGTCGACCGTCGATGCGGCGCGGGGCGTCGGCGTGGTCGCGGGTGTCGAACGTGGAGGTCATTCTATCCTTTGGTCGCTGTACGGCTGTGGCGAGGACCCTCGACCGTCACCGGGGCCCATGTGCCCTGACAACGCCGTGGACCGGCCGTGAATTCCCCACGATGGTCGCACGCCCGGCGCGGGCCGGTCACCCCCATTTTCCCCGGAGTGGCGGCCCCGGGCGCCCTCCGGAGCGTGCGGGCGGCTCACGTCGTACACCCCGGACACCCGGAGCATCGCCCGCATCAGCGCGGGCAGCGCACCCGGCTCGGGCAGTTCGACGGTGTAGGTGTGGCGGACCCGCAGCTCCTGCGGCGGCTCGACCTCGGCCGAGACGATGCCGACGCCCTCGGCGGAGATCGCCGCGGTGAGGTCGGCGAGCAGCCGGGGCCGGTTCAGCGCCTCGGCCAGCAGGGTGGCGCGGTGCCTCGCCGTCGGGGCGTCCTCGGACCGCCAGCGGACCTGGAGCTCGGTGCGGCCGTCCGCGCGCAGCCGCTGGCCGGCCGGGCAGCCGGTGCGGTGCACGGCCACCGCGCCGCCGCGGATCGGGTAGCCGGCCACCTCGTCCGGCGGGACGGGCGTGCAGCAGCGGGCCAGGCGCACCGTCGCCCCGGGCCGCCCGGCCACGGCGACGGGGGCGGACCGGCGTTCCCCGGCCCGGTGCGCGGGCGGGGCGGGCTGGCCGCCGGCCGGCCCGGTGCGCACCACCGGCAGCCGGGCCGGGTGGTCGGCCAGCCAGCGCTCGATGGCCAGCCGGGCGGCGGGGGTGCGGGCGTGCGCCAGCCACTCCGGTGACGGGCCCGAGGGTTCGGCGCCGCGCTGCCCGCCGTCGGCCGGGGGGCTCTCGGTGAGGACGGCGAGCACGTCCCCGTCGCGCAGGACGGTGGACAGGGCGGTGAGCCGGCCGTTGACCCGGGCGCCGATACATCGGTGGCCGGTCTCCTCGCCGAGCAGGTAGGCCGCGTCCACACAGGTGGCGCCCGCCCTCAGCTGAAGCGTTTCGCCACTCTCCGTCACCACGGTGATCTCGCGGTCGCCGGCCAGGTCGGCGGTGAGCGCCGACCAGAACGCGTCCGGGTCGGGCGTCTCCTGCTGCCACTCCAGCAGCCGGCTGAGCCAGCCGGGCCGGGCCGGGTCGGTGCGGTCCAGCTCGTCGGTGTCCTGGGCGGGGCCGGCCGGGGTCGGGTCCCCGAGCGCGACCACCCCGGTCTCGGCCACCTCGTGCATCCGGCGGGTCCGCACCAGCACCTCGACCACCGCGCCGCCCTCCAGCGCCACCGCGGTGTGCAGCGACTGGTAGAGGTTGAACTTGGGCGCGGCCACGAAGTCCTTGAACTCGCCCGGCAGCGGCGTCCAGCAGGTGTGCAGCTCACCGAGCACGGCGTAGCAGTCGGCGTTCTCCTCGACCACCACCAGCAACCGCCCGAAGTCGGCCGGCTGCGGCCCCCGGGGCCGGCCGTCCGGCCCGGGCGCGGCCGCCCGTTCGAGCAGCACCCGGTGCAGCGAGACGCAGTGCCGGGGCCGCACCGTGACCTCGGCGGCGATCCCCGCCTCGGCCAGCTGGCGGGCCAGCCGGCCGGCGAACGGCCCCAGCACGGTGTCCGGCTCGGCCTCGTGATCGGCCATCAGGGCGCGGGTGCGGGCGTGCTCCTCGGGGTGCAGGGTGGCGAAGACGATGTCCTCCAGCTCCGCCTTGAGCACCTGGATGCCGAGCCGCTCGGCCAGCGGGATGAGCACGTCCCGGGTGACCTTGGCGATCCGCACCTGGCTGGCCGGCTTCATGTGCCGGATGGTGCGCATGTTGTGCAGCCGGTCGGCGAGCTTGATCACCATCACCCGGACGTCGTCCCCGGTGGCGACCAGCATCTTGCGGAAGGTCTCGGCCTCGGCGGCCGCGCCGAAGTCGACCTTCTCCAGTTTCGTCACCCCGTCGACCAGGTAGGCGACTTCGGGCCCGAACCCGGCGCTCACCTGGTCCAGCGTCAGGTCGGTGTCCTCGACGGTGTCGTGGAGCAGCGAGGCGACCAGGGTGGTGGTCCCGGCGCCGAGTTGGGCCAGGATCATGGTGACGGCCAGCGGGTGGGTGATGTACGGCTCGCCGCTCTTGCGCTTCTGGCCGCGGTGGCTGGCCTCGGCCAGCCGGTACGCCCGCGCGAGCAGGGCCAGGTCGCCCTGCGGGTGGTGCTGCCGGTGGACCCGGACGAGCGGCTCCAGGGCGTCCGGCACCGGCGGCCGCCCGGTGGCGAGTAACGCGGCGCGTCCGGCCCGGCCGAGGGCGGCCAGGCCGAGCTCCCCCAGGGGCCTCCGGGCCCCGGCCTGCCGTGCGGTCGTCGGCTGCCCCGCGAGGGGCTGCCCGGCTTCGATGGTCATCGGCACCTCCGGCAACGGTCGCCGGGTGCTGCCCCTCCCGGGGGGTGGTCTGCCACCCCTCCCGGGGGACGACCCGGTGGTCCATGCTACCGAGCAGAGCACGGTCCGCGATGCCGTGGTTCCCGTCCGCGACCGGTATCACCCGATCGGGGGGATTCGTCGCCGTACGAAATGGGCAAACCGGCCCGTCAGCCTCGGCTCAGTGACCCCCACCAGCGCGGGTCGAGCCGCCCCTCGGCCACGATCACCGCCGGCCCGGCCATCTCGACCCGGCCGTCCGGGTGTTCCGTGATGACCAGCCGGCCGCCCAGTACGTCCACGGTGTACGAGACCGCCTCGCCGGTGGCCGCCGGGTCCAGGCCGTCCCGGCGGATCGCGGCCACCGCGACGGCGCAGGCGCCGGTGCCACAGGAGCGGGTCTCGCCGGAGCCGCGCTCGTGCACCCGCATCGCGACGTGCCGCGGGCCGCGGTCCACCACGAACTCGACGTTGACGCCCTCCGGGTAGACGCCCTCGGGGCTGGTGAGCGGAGCGGTGCGCAGCTCACCGGCGTGGTCGAGGCTCTCGACGAAGGCCACCGCGTGCGGGTTGCCCATGTTGACGTTCAGCGCGGGCCAGCGCCGTTCGCCGACCGCGACCTCGATGCCGTCCGGCCCGGGCAGCCCGGCGCGGCCCATGTCGATGGTGACCTCACCGGGGGTGCCGTCCGCGGCGTCCTCGGCGACCGTCGCGGTGCGCACGCCGGAGCGGGTGGCGATCGCCTGCTCGCCGGGCTTGGCGAGACCGGCCTCGACCAGGAAGCGGGCGAAGACCCGCAGGCCGTTGCCGCACATCTCGGCGATGCTGCCGTCGGAGTTGCGGTAGTCCATGAACCACTCGGCCCGGTCGGCCAGGTGGGCGGCGGCCGGGTCGGCGGCGGCCCGCACCACCCGCAGCAGCCCGTCCCCGCCGATGCCGGCCCGCCGGTCGCACAGCGCGGCGACGGCCTCCGGGCCGATCTCCAGCACGCCGTCCGGGTCCGGCACGATCACGAAGTCGTTCTGGGTGCCGTGTCCCTTGAAGAAGGGGAGACCGGCCTGCTGGGGAGAGGATGCGCTCACCCCTCCGATGGTACTGATGCCCACCCGCCCGGCTCGGCGCGGGAAGGGGCCCGCGGCCGCCCGGCGGGCACGGGCGCCCCGGCGCGACCCGCTCGGCGCGGGCACGGACCGCCGGAAAACCCGGTCAGCGCAGGTAGGCGACCCGCCAGACCGCGAGCGCGCAGGCGACCAGTGCGATCAGGGTGTACACCACGATCGCCTTCCAGCCGGCCCGCTGCCCCGAACCCCGGCGCGGCAGCCCGGGCCACTTGTACCCCGCGTGCCGGGCGGCCATCGCGCCCCAGCCGACCGAGGCGGCCGTGAGCAGCAGCCCCAGCATCCCGACCATGGTGGCGCGCGCCCCGGCGGAGCCGAAGGCGAGCGGGAAGGCGAACATCAACGAGCCGAGGGTGCCGAGCAGCGCGATCGGCAGGGTCTGCCACCAGCGGAGCCGGCGCCGCGGCCGGATCTCGCGTTCGTGCACCGCTCCCCCGGGCGGGGTGCGGGTGTCCAGGGCGGGCACCGCGACCGCGTACGAGGTCGGCGCCTCCAGGCCGGTCAGCACCGGGAGGTCCCCTCTCGTCGACTCGTCGAACCCCTCGGCCGGTGCGGTGACGCTCCCGCCCTGTCCGGGTTCGGGGCCGGTACCCGTTGACACACGGCCTCCCCTGACAGTTCGACACGAGCGGACTCGCGGCCGGGCACGGTCGGCCCGCGCGGGCCGACCCCTATGGCATCGATGATGGCATGTCCAGAGGATCCGTTCGGGGCCTGACCGGGGTCCTCGGGTGATCCGTGGCCATCACGTGATCGGGCCGTGACCCCCGCTTCGTCCTGCACGGTCGGCTGCGCGCGCAGGTGCACCGCCGGATTGGCCGGAACCGCGCTACGCGGCCGGAATCCCCTGACGCGCGATCAGTTCGAGGGAACGTTCCAGCAGCTCGACCGGGTCGGTGCCGGTCGGGCGGGAGAGCCAGTGGATCCGGTCGTCCCGGCGGAACCAGGACTCCTGCCGGCGGGCGAAGCGCTTGGTGGCCCGTACGGTTTCGGCCCGCGCCTCGTCCTCGGTGCACTCCCCGGCGAAGTGGTCGAGCACCTGCTGGTAGCCGAGCGCCCGGGAGGCGGTCCTGCCCTCGCGCAGTCCGACCTCCTCCAGCCGCCGCACCTCGTCCAGCAGTCCGGCCTCCCACATCCGGTCGACCCGCAGGGTGATCCGCTCGTCCAGCTCGGGGCGCGGCACCGCGACGCCGATCTGCACGGTCCGGTAGACGGCGGTGTTGCCGGGCAGGTTGGCGGTGAACGGCCGGCCGGTGATCTCGATGACCTCCAGCGCCCGGACGATCCGCCGCCCGTTGCTCGTCAGGATCGCCTCGGCGGCCGCCGGGTCCAGCTCGGCCAGCCGCCGGTGCAGCGCGTACGGGCCGTGCTCCTCCAGTTCGGCCTCCAGCCGGGCGCGCACGGCCGGGTCGGTGCCGGGGAACTCCATCTCGTCGATCGCCGCCCGGACGTACAGGCCGGAGCCGCCGACCAGCACGGGCGTGCGCCCGGCCGCCAGCAGCCGGTCGATCTCGGCCCGGGCCAGCCGCTGGTACTCGGCGACACTGGCGGCCTCGGTGACCTCCCAGACGTCCAGCAGGTGGTGCGGCACGCCCCCGCGCTCCTCCGGGGTGAGCTTGGCGGTGCCGATGTCCATGCCCCGGTACAGCTGCATCGAGTCGGTGTTGATCACCTCGCCGCCGAGGGCGCGGGCGATGGCGACGGCCAGGTCGGACTTGCCGGCGGCGGTGGCGCCGACGACGGAGACCACCTGGGGAGGGGCGGCGTTCGGGGTGCGGGAGCTGCTCACCGCTCCAGTCTCGCAAACCGCGGAGGCCACGGGGACCGGGCTGCCGCGCCCGCCCCGCCGCGCGACCATGTGACGGGAGGCCGGGGCCCGGTTTTGCGAACGCTTTACCGGTCCCGTGCGTTGAGCAGGGGACAGGGAGAGAAGGAGATCGCCATGGGTCTGATGGACAACCTCAAGGGCAAGGCCGAGGAGCTCAAGGAAAAGGCGAGCGACCTCGCAGGCAAGCACGGCGACCAGATCGAGCAGCTGGTGGACAAGGCCGGCGGCGCGATCGACAAGGCGACCAAGGGCAAGTACAGCGACAAGATCGAGCACGGCGCCGACAAGGCCAAGCACGCGGTGGACGACTTCGCCCACAAGCCGAAGCCGGGCGACGACGGCCCGGCCCCCAGGCCCTGACGCCCCGCCGCTCGGTGCCCGGCTGCTGGGGTGCCCGGCCGTCAGGCGCCCGGCCGCTCGGTGCCCGGCCGCTCGGTGCCCGGCCCCGGGCCGGACGCCTGGCCGGGGCCGAACGCCGGCCCGGCCCGGGCGCTCAGCTCCAGGACGCCACGAAGTACCCCACCCCGTACGGCGCGTCCTGGTAGCGCAGCCGCGCGGTGAGGCCGGCGCCCGCCGCGGCGCCGGCCAGCACCTGCCAGGGGGCCCGGCCCTCGGCCTTGAGCTCGGCGGCGAGCCCGCTGTCCAGGGCGGCGAGGGCGGCCAGGTCGGCCGATCCCAGGGCGGCGGCCAGCGCGGCGTCGAACCCCTCGGCGCGCTCGTCCAGGTAGCCGGGCGCGCGCACCGTGCGGCAGGCACTGCCGTCGCCCAGCACCAGCAGGGCGACCCGGTCGGCGAGTCCGGCCAGGCCCTGGCCGAGCCCGAGCATCCGGTCGGCGGGAGCGTCCGGGGGCACCGCGCAGGCGTGCGTGGGCAGGGTGATTCCGGCGCGCTCCAGCAGCCAGGCGCCGACGGTCAGCGAGGGCGCCAGCTCCGGCCCCTCGACCCGCCCGCCGGGCAGCTTGGCGACCAGCGGCACCCCGTACCGGTGGAAGGACCCGGCCCCGCCCTCGGTCCAGACCTCGGCCTCCGGCCCGGTACCGACCGCCACCACCAGCTGCGGCTCGGCCGCGACCAGCGCCGCCAGCGCCTCGTCGCAGGCGGCGCGCAGCCCGTCCAGCTCGGGCGCGGCCCCGGCGGCGATCTCGGGGACGATCAGCGGCGGACAGGGGCACACGGCGGCGGCTACCAGCATGTGGATCACTCTAGCCGGGCGGACGGACGGCCCGGTGGGAGTCCGGACTCCCACCAGATCGGAAGAGCGTCGGGTTGGGAAAGAGGGTTGATTCTCGCGTG